>JBIIHZ010000219.1:0-4449 GCA_044235265.1 Candidatus Sericytochromatia bacterium | reverse complement strand
GCTGTCTCCTGCCACTCGGCGTCCGGCTCGGAATCAGCGACGATGCCGCCGCCCACCTGCACGTGCACGCGATCGCCGGTCCAGATGGCCGTGCGGATGGCGACGTTGAGGTCGAGGCGGCCATCACGGCCACAGGTGCCGATGGCCCCGGTGTAAACTCCCCGGGCCGAGCCCTCCAGCTCCGCGATGCGCTGCATGGCCCTTAGCTTGGGGGCACCCGTGATCGAACCGCCGGGAAAGGTGGCTCGCAGCAGGTCGGCCACCCGGATGCCGGGCTTCAGGCGAGCTTCCACCCGGGTCACGAGATGCCAGACCGTCGGATTGGCCTGCAGCCGGAACAGGTCCGTGACCTCGACGCTGCCTGGCAGGGCGACCCGGCCCAGATCGTTGCGCTCGAGATCCACGATCATGACGTGCTCGGCGCGGTCCTTGAGGCTGGCCCGGAGCTCCGCGGCCGCGCTCGCGTCCTCGTCGGGTGAAGCGGCACGCGGACGCGTCCCCTTGATGGGCTCGGTCCAGACCCGGTCTCCCTCCACGCGCAGGAAACGTTCGGGGGAAATGCAGGCGATCGCCCGGTCGGCCGTGAGAGGCAGGTAAGCGGCGAACGGCGCGGGATGGGTCCTGACCAGGTGGTCATACCAGGCTCCGGGATCCCCCTCGACCGGAACCTCGACCCGGTGGGTGAGGTTGACCTGGTAGCAGTCGCCGGACGCGATGAGCTCCCGGATCCGGGCCACTCCCTCGGCGTGGACCTCCCGGCTCATCGTCCAGGTCGGGGCCCCATGAGCGCGCATCGGCACCGCGGGCGGAGGCACCGGCACGGCCTCGAGGTCGGCGCGCGCCCTCGCGAGCCGGGCCGGCAGCAGGTCGGCCTCCTCGCCCGGAGCCGTCGTGACGACCAGCCAGGCCCGTCCATCGGCATGGCGGACGAGGAGCGTGTCGTACCACGAGAAGCGGATCTCGGGCAGCTCGAGCGGATCGGGAGGCGAGGCGATCACGTGCGGATCCAGGCAGACGCCCAGATCGTAGGACAGGTATCCGATCGCGCCACCGAGGAAGGGGCAGTCCCGGAGGCCACCGGGGTAGGGGGCCTCCGAGGGCCCGAGCGCCCAGGCTTCGAGACCGGCCTGGAAGGCCTCGAGCGGGTCCCCGTGCGCCTCCTGCACGATCCCATCCCGCCACCAGCGGATGGCCATCCCCCGGGCTTCCAGCACCCACCGGGGGTGCCAGGCCACGAAACTCCACGGGTGCCCCTCCCGGTCACCATCGAGTCGCGCATGCCCCGGGAGGCTGCCCAGGACCCCGAGGCGGGCGGACAGACCGGGGAACGGTTCGAGAGGGTGGATGAGCAGGGACAAACCGGCACCTCGGACGCAGGACGGCTCACGCACGGCATCGTGGACGGGACGTGAGGGTATCATGCCACCAGGAGAACGATGTTGCCACGCCACTGGCCACTGCCCGCCCCGTCGGGACTGCTGATCACCCTGTGTCTCGCGGGCTGTCCCGAGGGGCGCATCGGTCTGTTGCCGAACCGTTCCACCGACCCCGGGACAGCTCGGCAGACGCCGTCCGCGTCTCTGCTGGAGCCTTCCGGCGACCCCGGGTCGCCTGGCGAGAACACGGTGCCCGGAACGCCCTCGTCCCCCCGGGTACTTCCGACGACCTTGCCCGGCTTCCTTCCCGAAACGGGCCCCGCGCCGATGATTTACGATCCCCCGGGGCGTCCGGGCATTCCCATCGGTCAGACGGTCCCGCTGGATTCGGCCCCCGCCACCTGGACGATGGAACAGGATCGCACCTGGTGGCTCACCTGCCCGGCCTCGGCCTCCCTGATGCGTATCGACCGGAGTCCGGAGCGTCCGGGAGGCGCGTGGTTCCGCTCCTACCGTCTGGCCCTTCCCGGCGTGAGCGCCCCGAGACCGGGGGGACTCGCCATCGCGGGCGCCCTCGACCGCGATCGGCCCGAGCGCGTGTACGTGTCCCCTCAGGATGGCTCGGGCGACTGGATCCTCAGCATGAGACCACTGGGTTCCGATGTCCGTCTCGCTCGTCTGAACTCCCCGGTGGTGGCGATCGCCCCCCGCTCGGATGGGGACCTGGCGGTCTGCCTCGATTCGCCACCTCGCCTGATGACGATGCGTCCCGAGGGCGTTCTCGAGGCGGGCTCGGTGCCGCTGGCGACCCGCGCCACCTGGATGATCCCCGGACGCATCCAGTCCGAGCCGGGTGTCTGGCTCCGCATCGGGGAGGGGCTGGTCTGGATCAAGGAAGGGCGTTCGCCAGGAGAGTGGTCGCTGCCCGCTCCCCTCGGCCCGGAGGCCTGGCAGACGCTCGTTCCGGGCGGTCGCCTGGCGGACCAGCCCCCCCTGCCCGGCAATCTGCTGCGCGTCCTGCTGGAAACACCTTCCGGTCGCCTCGAGAGCCTCGGTCTGAGCACCACGGCCGGCCGGTTCGAACGCCTGACGTTTCCTGCCCGCCTGTCCTTGCCGTGGACGGGGATCACCTTCGCCGGGAACGGGCGGCCCTGGATCGCTCGGGGCCGGATCCTCAGCCTGGTGGAAGACACGGACAATGCGTTCGATCTGGCGCCCGGAGGGGAGATCGTCGGTCTGGCCACGTCTTCGGACGGCACGATCTGGACCTTCGAGCGCGATCCGGCCGTGGCGCGCAAATGGAGCAACTGACGACTTGAGTAAAACCTTATTCTCCGCTTAAAATGACCTTAACGGTCTTGTCCAAGGGGGGGCGGAGCCTCCCGGTCCGGGAGGAACACCATGGTTTCCACGCCCCCTTCATTGCTGCGCCTGATCCCCCTTGCCACGCTCTTCATCAGCGCGTGCGGTACCACCGCCCTGTTCGGTCAGGCGGAGCCCCTCATCAAGGCCAGGGCGACGGACACGACCCTGGCTCGCCTCGCGGCTTCCTTGGCCGGTAGCTACAGCAGCGAGTCCCAGTCGAAGCAAGATCGCAGCTATTACGACATCCGCCTCCGGATCCATCCCATCTGGACGAAGCGCTCGGATGGCCCCTGGTTCTACGTGGAACAGGCCCGGGCCGATTATCTCGACCAGCCGTATCGTCAGCGCGTCTACCATCTTCAGGCGCTCGGAAATGGCAAGTACGAGAGCCAGATCCTGACGTTCGCGGATCCCAAGCCGTTCGTCGGGGCCTGGAAGAACCCGGCCGCGTTCGAGGGCAAAGATCCCTCGATGCTCGTGTCGCGCGAGGGCTGCGGAGTGATGCTCGAAGAGGTCGCCCCCGGGACGTTCTCGGGTGGCACCGTCGGGAAGGGCTGCTCCAGCGACATCAACGGCGCCACCTACACCACCAGCACGGTGTCCCTGACCTCGTCGCGTCTCGTCAGCTGGGACCGTGGCTACGATGCCCAGGACCGTCAGGTCTGGGGCGCGGTCAAGGGCGGCTACGTCTTCGACAAGATCGGCCAGTAAATTTCGCCCGAAGATCGGCGTGGGACGCAACTTTCTCGCCGATCTTTCTATATATCACCAAGAACCTGTTAAAAACAGGTTATCAAGTGCCTACACGACTGGGATAACCGAGTAAGACTCCAGAGAGGACCTCCCGTGAGACTTCACCGAAACCCGATGGCGGCCTGCCTCTCAGCCCTGCTGATGCTGGTGACGCTTTCAGGATGTGGCTTCACCCCGAGCATGTCGGCCTCCGGCACCGACACGTCGCTCTCTGCCGAAGCGCGCAAGCGCAGGCCCGTTCGTCCCACCGATGAACCGCGCGTCTTCCGGGTCCTGCAAGGTCAGATCGTGACGATCCTGCCGGACGACACGAACGGTCTCAAGCACCAGCTGTTCCGGTTCAAGGTCTCGAACGGGACGCTTTCCGGCGACGTCGTGCAGTGCGCCTATAACATGGATCTCGCGCCGTACCTGCCCCTGAGGGTCGGCAAGGTCGTGGAGATCAAGGGCGAGTTCATCGACACCGATCCGTACGACGTCATCCACTGGACGCATCACGACCCCAAGGGTGGCGAGGGCGGCTACGTCAAGATCGACGGCAAGATCTATCAGTAGCCCGTCGCGATCCACGCCAGAGCGGCTTCCTGACAGGCCGCATGATCCGCCCAGGCCTGGAGCATCCAGGCCTGGGTTTCCGTTTCGGCGAGCCAGGTCTCCCGGGTGAACGAGACGATCCCTCTACCCCGTGGAAGCGTCCCGAACCAGGCCTGCCAGTCCGCGGGAAGGGAGGGCTCCCCCTTCCAGGCCCGCACGTCACTCAGGTGAAACAGGACGGGCCACCGGCCGGAAACCCTGTGCGCCCAGCTCCGGGCGTCGGCCAGGTCTGCGAGTCCGAGCACCGGGACGGTCATGCCCGACAGCCCTTCCAGGCGCGCTCCCAGGACGCCGGCCCGCGACGCGTTCCCGTCCGAATCGACGACCAGGGGAGCCACCTGCCCCCACGCCAGACCGTCGG
>JBIIHZ010000010.1:0-14149 GCA_044235265.1 Candidatus Sericytochromatia bacterium | reverse complement strand
CCCCCCCTCGACTCGCGTACGCATGTCGTTGATGACGCGACGCAACGCCGGATTACGGGCCTGCTCGCTCAGGATCGTGAGCGCCCGGACGAGGGCGACACCCGAATTGATCATGGTGGAGAACTGACGGGTGAAGATGGTCAGTTCCATCAGGCTGACCTTGGCCCCCGCGCTGAGAATGGCCTCCAGGTCGCGAGCGAACCGCGAATTCCGGAGACTCTCGACCCCGGAGAGACGGTTCGCCCGGGCCTCCGTCACGGGAGTGACGATCATGTAGCCCATCTCGCGTAGCTTGTTGCGCACCTCCACGGCGGAGGCGCCCGTCATGGTCTTGATGAAGGCTTCCCCGCGATGATCACGGACCTTGCACGTGTAGACGGCCATGGTTCAGCTCCGCCAGTTCCTTTCGTCACCGCGCCATCGCGCCACTGAGACTGCTCGTGGGCGCAGCACCGATCATGCGGATGAGATCCTCGGGACGCGAGGTCTTCGAGACGGCATCCTCGTACGAGATGAGCCGGTTGAAGTACAGGTCCTTCAGGCAGTTCTCGAGCGTCTGCATCCCGAACTTCTGCCCGGTCTGGATCGCCGAGTAGATCTGCGCGGTCTTGCCTTCCCGCACGAGGTTGGCGATCGCCGGGGTGTTGACCATGATCTCGAGGCCCATGACACGTCCACGGCCACGCCCCCCGTCGGTCGACAGCTTGGGCACGAGACATTGAGACAGCACTGCGACGAGCGAGTTGGAGATCTGGACGCGGATCTGCTGCTGCTGGTGGGGCGGGAAGACGTCCACGACGCGGTCCACGGTCTGCATGGCGCTCGCGGTGTGAAGGGTGCCGAACACGAGGTGGCCCGTCTCGGCAGCCGTCATGGCCAGACGGATGGTCTCGAGGTCGCGCATCTCGCCCACCAGGATGACGTCCGGATCTTCACGAAGGGCCGCACGCAGGGCCGCATCGAAACTCTTGGTGTCGGCTCCCAGTTCGCGCTGGTTGACGAGGCTCATCTTGGGCACGTGGACGTACTCGATCGGGTCCTCGATGGTCAGGATGTGCTCGGCGCGGGTGGCGTTGATGTTGTCGATCATCGCCGCGAGGGTCGTGGACTTGCCGGAACCCGTCGGGCCCGTCACGAGGATGAGACCGCGCGGCTTGTGCGTCAGTTCTCGCACGAGCGGTGGCAGACCGAGGTCCTCGAAACGCGGGATCTTGGTCGAGATGGTCCGGAGCACGGCCGCGTAGGCGCCCTTGCTCTTGAAGGCATTCACGCGGAAGCGACCGAGCCCCACGACGCCATACGAGCAGTCCAGCTCGAAGGTCTGCTCGAGGCCCTTGCGCTGATCGTTCGAGAGGATCGAAAAGATCAGTCGCTGGGTGTCTTCGGGGCTCAGAGGATCGTAGTCGGTCCGGATGAGCTTGCCGTTGATCCGGATGATCGGGGGCACCCCTGCCGAGATGTGAAGGTCCGATCCATCGCGATCGAAGACCAGCTGAAGCAGTTCCTCCATGTACATGGGATCATTCTCCTCTCGTGGAGCCCTGACCGCGCCCTAGGTCGACAGCAACGTGCCGCAGCTGGGACAGCCCTTCCAACCTTCCTCGATCCGCTGGTGACACTTCGGACAGACCTTCTTGAGGTCGGTCTGACAGAAGGGACACTTCATGAATTCGTCGCCGATCGGGTTCCGGCACGAGGGACACAGCTTGTCCTCGCCCTCTCCCGAGAAGGTGACGCGAATGACCTCGTCCAGGGACGTGTGACCATCCTCGACCAGCCTCAGCGAGTAGTCCTTCAACGTTCTCATGCCCGACTGCTTGGCCGCATAACGGATCAGGCCCGTGGAAGCTCCCCGGGCAATCAGATCACGAAGCTCATCGTTCATCTTCATGATCTCGTAGACGCCCATGCGGCCGGAATAGCCCTTCGAGCACTCGTTGCAACCGACGGCTCGGTAGAAGGTGGGCAAGGCCTTCGGGTCGTAACGGTAACCCACGTAATCGAGTTCCCGGATCTCCGGCGTGTACGGCTGCTTGCACTTCCCGCAGAGACGGCGGAGCAAGCGCTGTGCCAGAACCCCGATGGTCGCCGCGGACACCATGAAGCCTTCCACGCCCATCTCGTGAAGACGCATCACGGCGCCCGGTGCATCATTCGTATGGAGGGACGTGAACACCAGGTGGCCGGTCAGCGCCGACTCGATGGCGATCTTGGCCACCTCGAGATCTCGGGTCTCACCGATGAGCATGATGTCCGGGTCCTGCCGCAGGAACGCCTTCAGCACGCGGGCGAAGGTATAACCGACCTCGGGACGTACCTGGCACTGGTTGATACCGGGTGCGTCATACTCGATCGGGTCCTCTGCTGTCACGATGTTGACGTCAGGGGTATTGCGCTCGTTCAGGATGGAGTAGAGGGTGGTCGACTTGCCCGATCCCGTCGGGCCCGTGACGAAGATGATCCCGAATGGGCGATTGGCCATCTCGCGGACGAGCGCCAGATCCTCGGGGTAGATGAACAGCTTGTCCAGTCCGAGCGTGGTCCCGGACTTGTCCAGGATCCGCATGCAGAGTTTCTCGCCGTACTTGGACGGCAAGCTCGAGAAGCGGAAGTCCCAGTCTCTGTTCTTGAAGCGCACCCGGATGCGGCCATCCTGGGGTACACGCTTCTCCGAGATGTCGAGGTTCGCCATGATCTTGAAGCGACTGACGAGCGCGGGCAGGAACTTCTTGGGAATCGCGCTCTGGCGATGCAGGATGCCGTCGATGCGATAGCGCACCACGACCTCGTTCTCCCACGGCTCGATGTGGATGTCCGAGACCTTGCGTGCGCCCCCGATCGCGTTCGTCAGGATCGAGTTGGCCAGCTTGATGATCGGCGACTCTTCCGCTGCTCGCTCGAGCTCGATGGCCTTCTGGTTGTCCTCCTTCTGCTCGACGACCTCCAGGTCGTCGTCGGAGGCGATCTCGCCCAGGACCGACGAGATGTCCATGACCGGAGCCGAGTCGACCTCGGGCGCAGCCGACTGGCTGGACTGCTCCATGAACCAGAAAAACTCGTCCTCCGTGATGACGACGGGCTGGACGTGCACGCCCTTCATCATGAACCGGACATCGTCGATCGCGATCAGGTTGGTCGGGTCCACCATGGCCAGGGTCAGCCGGTTGTTGGCGAGCGAGATGGGCACGATCTGATGCTGGCGCTGCAGATTGTCAGGAATGAGGCGAAGCACCTCGGGCGGAATCTTGGTCTTGCGGAGATTGATGTAGCGGAGCCCGTACTGCAGCTCCAGGGCATCCTTGATGCTGGCCTCCGTGATGAAGCCCTGCTTGATCAGGATCATCCCGAGGCTTTCCTTGGTGGACTTCTGGATGTCGATGGCCGTTCGAAGCTGGTCCTGCGTGATGAGATTCGCATTGACCAGGATCTCTCCCAGCTTCATCTTGACGATGGCCACGATGGAAATCCTCCGACTTTCTCAGGAACGAGGTATCAGGCGGGGCCCGGTCGGCGGGAGACGTCCCTGACCGACCGGGCCCCGCATCGGGTCACGAAACCGGGACGACTAGCCCGCTTCGCCAGCCAGCACGGACAGGATGGCCGTCAGGTCGAGCCCCACGAGCGACGGGGCCATCACGACGAGCACTCCGACCTGGAGAGCGACGAGCATGACCAGCGCATTCTCGGTATCGAGCAACGCGAGACGCGTCGATCCCACTCTCATCTTCTTACCCTGAACGTCGAGATTGGTGAGCATCGAGGAGGCGATCGCCCCGACGAGTTCCTTCTCGTAGGTCGGCGGCAAGGAACTTGCGATGACCAGACCGTCACGCCCGACAATCAGGCTTCCCTGCACGCCCTCGCACCCGTCGATGCGCTGAAGCAACTGGTCGAGATCGGCGCCGCGGGAATTCGAGATGATGGTCGTGGTCGAGTAGACGCCGGCCCCTCGCTTCTCGGCGTTGTCGATGATCCGCTTGAGCGTGTTCTGATCGACGAGCAGCTTTCCGATGGACACGAGGCCGTCCTGGCTGGCCCCGGTGGAAGGAACGAGCGCCGTGGAGGCGGCCGGAGCAGCAGGCGCGACGGGACCACGCGCAGGAGCTGCGGCAGGAGCCGGTGCGGGGGCAGGGGGAGCGACCGGGGCTGCAGGACGCGGGGCCGGTGCCGCCTGAGCTGGTGCAGACGGAGCGACCTGAGGCGCAGCTGGTGCTCCGCCGCCCGGTTCGAAGGAGTCGAAAAGAGAATCGAGATCGCGGTCCACGCCCTCCGGGGCAAACAGACCACCACCGGCCCCACCCGAGGGGGGAGGAGCGGCGCGCCTCGGTTCAGGAGCCGGTGCCCGGGGCGCGGCAGGAGGGGGAGGCGGAGGCGGGGGAGGGGCGTAGGCCTGGTCCTGCTGCGGATCGGCGAAGAAACCACCCGCCTCCTGGTCACCCTCTCCGAAGGAGAACAGGTCACCCTCGATGGCTCCCAGCAGATCCTGCTCGAGCGTCGTCTGCGGTTCCTCGGGCAACACCGGAGCGAAGTCCTGCTCAGCCTGCGGCAGTGCCGTGGTGCGCTTCTGGCTGCCTACACCACGCTTGCCACCGGGGGACAGCTTGCGGGTCCCGCCGGAACTACCTGCCCGCTTGCGCGCATCTTTACCGCCCGTTGTGGATGCGCCAGCCTTGTCACCGGAGGGGCGACGGAACGCCGAGAGCAGGGAATCGAGGAATCCCGGCTTGGCGGCTTTTTCCGCGGATTCCAGTTTCTTCGTACCTTTGCGGGTTGCCATCGGACCTTCGTCTTCTCCCGTCCACATCGAGCCAGGACAGCGTCTCTGGGCTCGCCGACACCCATGTACCCGGAAGCCTCGATCCCCTATCCAGCAGAACCATCCCGGACCGCAGCACCCGCGTGTTCCGCCACCCGGGCGAGAACGGCGGCCATGACCGGCTCGATCTGCTCGTCGGTCAAGGTTTGTTCGGCCCGGAAGGTGAGCCGGAGGCCGAGACTGACCTGACCGGCAGGCAGCGGCGCCCCGGAGTACCGGTCGAAGCAGTGCACGTCTTCGAGCCATTCCCCGCCCGCCTCGTGAACCAGCGCAAGCACCTCGCCGGCCAGGACGTCCTGAGACACCCGGAGAGCGAGATCCCGCGTGACGGCAGGTTGCCGGGAGAAGGCGCGGTAGCCGGTCACCGCGGCACGCTTCGTGGAGGCCTCGAGTTCGGACAGATCGAGCCACGCGATCGCCACGCGCCCCAGATCGGGTGCATCGATCTCCGCGAGATGGGCAGGATGGATCTCGAAGATTTCGCCGAGCAGGCGATCGCCGATCCGCAGGCTCGCGCTGCGCCCCGGATGGCGGTGGGCATCCCCCGTCCCGGCCTCGATCCGGTGCGAGTCGATGCGAAGGTCACCCAGGATGCGCTCGACGAGGCCCGAGGCCCAGCCGAAGTCCGCCTGGAGCGATCCGGGAGCCGTCTGCCAGGTCCCGCGCATCTGGTCTCCCTCGAGCACCACCACGAGTGCCTCACGCGCGACGATCGCGCCGGAAGAGTCCCTGCCGTGAGTCCACCCCAGCTCGTAGAGACCGGGAGCGCGGCGGGAGCGCTGGCGTGCATTGTAGACCAGCATCTCGAAGGCGCCGCGCCAGAGCTCGGTGCGCAGGACCTCGAAACCAGCCAGCGGGTTCTTGAGCGAGACCAGGGCCTCATCGACCTCGGGCGTGCTGGCGCGAGGCACGAGACTCGAGGTGACGACCTCTTGCAGGCCGAGCCCCTCGCAGGTGTCCCTCAGACGCCGGCGCAGCGACTCGCGCCCCCCGAGTGTCGCCGAGGGCCGGGGGGGAAGCGCAAGGGCAGGGATCGCCCCGTAGCCGCGGAAGCGCGCGATCTCCTCGAGCACGTCCACCGGACGCCGGACGTCCCCGGAACGCCAGGTGGGCACCCGGACGCAGAAGGTGGCCGCCTCGACGTCTTCGAGGCCGAAGCCGAGCTTCCGCAGGGCAACCTGGACGGTGTCGTCGAGCAGGTCGGCACCGAGCAGGGACTCGACCTGGGCCCGGGCAACTCGCAACTCCACCGCAGGGGGCAGCGCGCCCCCGACCTCGGTCACGCCCCCCGCGAGCGTGGCACCGGCGAGTTCGCCCAGCCAGCGCACGGCCTCCGCTGCGGCGACATCCAGGGTCGCGGGATCGACGCCGCGGGAGAAGCGCTGCGAACTCTCCGAGTGCAGGCCCAGGGCCCGGGACGTCCTGCGGATGCTCGCCGGATCGAAGGCGGCCACCTCGAGCACGATGCGACGCGTGGCGTCGTGAACCCCGGACGCCTCGCCCCCCATCACGCCGGCAAGGGCCACGGGGCCACGTGCATCCGCGATCACGAGCTGGCCGGGTTGCAGGTCTCGATCGACGCCGTCGAGCGTGATCAGCCGGTCCCCCTCACGCGCCGCGCGGACCTCGAGCGCATCACCCTCCAGGCGATCGCGGTCGAAGGCGTGCATCGGATGCCCCCACTCGAGCATGACGAGGTTGGTGACGTCCACGACGTTCGAGATCGCCCGGACACCCGCGGCGGCGAGGCGCTCCTGGACCCAGGCAGGGGAGGGGCCGACGGTGATCCCCTCGAGCGGGATTGCCAGGTAGCGGGGGCACTGCTCGACCGACTCGAGGCGCACGGCGATCGCCGCCGCCCCCCTTCCGGACAGGGCCTCGCGCGATTCTTCAACAAGATCCCCGAGGCCGAGGGCGGCGACCTCGCGAGCGACCCCGCGCATCGACATCAGGTCCGGACGGTTGGCCAGGATCGAGAGGGTGAGGACCTCGTCACCGATTCCCATGGCGCCGGCCGCCGGAACTCCGACGGGCGTGTCGGGTGACAGGATCTCGACGCCGTCCACCCCGCCCTGGAGGCCCAGTTCCTTGCGCGAACAGTACATCCCGCCGCTCTCGACCCCGCGCAGCTTCGACGGCTGGATACGGATCCCCGCAGGGAGGTTCGCGCCTGGCAGGGCCACGGGGATGATGTCCCCGAGTTGCACGTTGGCCGCTCCCGTGACGATCTGGACCGGTTCCCCGCCCCCGAGATCGGTCTGACAGATCCGCAGACGATCCGCATTGGGATGCGGATCGACCTTCACGATCTTGCCCGTCACGACGTGATCGAAGCCCGGTGCGTGGCGCGTGATGCTCTCGACCTCGATGCCGGCTCCGGTCAGGGAACGGGCGATCGTCTCGGCCGGGGGAAGCGGCGAGCGGAAGAGGGACTGCATCCAGGACATGGGGACGCGCATGGGTGCTCCTTGGAAAGGCTGGCGAGGAGGGGACTAGAACTGCTCGAGAAAGCGCTCGTGGTTTTCCCAGAGCAACCGGATGTCCGGAATCCCGTGTACGAGCATCGCGATGCGCTCCGCTCCGAGGCCGAACGCGAAGCCCTGGACCTCGGACGGATCGAGACCGACGGCCTCGAAGACGGAAGGATCGACCATCCCGCAGCCACCGACCTCAAGCCAGCCCGTATACGAGCAGATGCGACAGCCTTCGCCTCCGCAGATGCACTGGACGTCGTACTCGGCGCTCGGCTCCGTGAAGGGGAAATAACTGGGACGGAAACGCACGGCGCGGTCGCGTCCGAAGAGGGCCTGCATGGCGACCGTGAGGGTCCCCTTGAGGTGCCCCATGGTGATGCCGGGTTCCACGACGAGGCCCTCGACCTGGTGGAAGATGGGGTAGTGACGGCTCGTCACCGCATCCCGCCGGTAGACCCGGCCGGGCATCAGGGCGCGGATCGGGGGGCGGGTAGACTCCATGAGACGGATCTGGACGCTCGAGGTATGCGTCCGCAGCAGGTGCCCATCCGGCAGATAGAACGTGTCCTGCATGTCGCGTGCCGGGTGGTCGGCCGGGGTGTTGAGCGCGGTGAAGTTATGCCAGTCGTCCTCGACCTCGGGCCCCTCGGCCAGATCGAAACCAAGGCCGTGAAACACGTCCACGATCCGCTCCAGCGTCGCCGAGAGCGGATGGCGACGGCCACGTGGCAAGACTCTTCCTGGCAGCGTCACATCGAGCCTCTCGGCTTCGAGCTGTGCGCTCAGGGCCGCCGAGCGCAGTTCCGCCTGGCGTGCGGCATGAGCTTCTTCGAGCCGGACCTTCAGGCGATTCACCGCCTGGCCAAACGCCTTCCGTTCGGACGGCTCGACCTGCGGAATCCGGCGCATGAGCAGCGTGAGCTCGCCGCGCTCGCGGCTGAAATGGTGGTGGTACCAGGCCTCGAGCGCCGTGGCTTGATCGATCGCGGCCAGCGAGTCGAGGGCCTGAGTTTCGAGTTCCTCGAGGGAGACGAGGGCAGTCATGAGTCCTCCGCAAGGGGAAAGTCATGGAGAAAGCGACCGGACCCCCAGAGGAGCCCGGTCGCCGGTCGAGGACGGCTTCAGAACGGAATGTCGTCCCCGCCCGGACCGAAGGCATCCGGGGTGTCGTAATCATCAAAGGCAGCCGCCTGCTCCTGGGGAGCAGGACGGGCGGCAGGGCGCGCAGCACCAGCCCCCCCCGTCGCACCGATCGTCTCGAATGCACTTGCCCGGATCTCGACGACCTTCCGACGCTGACCCTGGGCCTCGAAACTCCGGGCGACGAGTCGACCTTCCAGGGAGATGAGCGCCCCCGGTTCAAGACTTTCGGCTGCGCGCTCGGCCCACTTGTCCCAGGCCTGGACGCGAAACTGATCCACATCCTCGGAGGGAGTCCCATCGGGACGTGGCGCACGCTTGACCGCCACGCTGAAATCAGCGACGGACACGCCGTTGGATGTCTTGCGGAGTTCGGGCCGGTGCACGACCTGACCGACGAGCGAGATGTGATTGAGACTCACGCTACCCCCTGATGACAGGACGAGGCTCAGGCCTCGGTGCGAACCACCAGATGACGGATGACGTCTTCATTGAGACGGAAGAACCGCTCGAGCTCGCCGATGGCCTTGCCATCTGCCGAGAAGTTCGACAGGACGTAGATGCCATCCCGGAAGTCGTTGACCTCGTAGGCGAGGCGCTTGCGGCCGCGCTTCTCGGTCTTCTCGACCTGGCCGCCGAGCTTGGCGATCTTGTCGTTGACGCTGGAAATGACGGTGTCGACCGCTTCTTCTTCGAGCTGCGGACGGAGGATGTACATGGTCTCGTAAGCGCGTGGCACGGGTGAACTCCCTGTGGGCTGGACGGCCCCCGTGGGGGCAGGGATGCGACGGGAAGCGAACTCCCCGGGCGGTTCATCCCGACCTGCAAGAACGAGATGAAACTGGAATTTTGATTTTAACACGAGGTCAAGACATGCTCAAGGTACAGAGGTGCTCGGGTCGAACCGGACCGCGGCCCCGGCACGCCCGAGGAGATCTCCGAGACGTTGCGCCTCGTCCGCAGCCAGATTGCGGCGGATCACCATCGGGAGACGAGCCTGCAACTCGCGAAAACGTTCGGGCGGCTTTCCGAAGATCCGGGCAAGCTCTTCGACGACCCGGTCGAACTCCTGCGCGGTGGCCCCCATTCCCTCCAGCACGACGTCACAGCGCCGCCCCACCGGCGGACGTTGCTGCCCCCTGGCCTTGCCGTCCACGTGACTGCCCTCGACCAGGAGGACCTGGCTGGCTCTTTCCGCCGCCTCGAGATCATCCCGGGACGCGGAGGCTGACTGGGCCAGACTCCCGGTGCCGCGAGCTCCTGCCTGGACGCGCTTGTCTTTCGGCACGGAGCGAATGGCCGTCTCGAGTGCCGACCTGATCCGGGTGGCCTTGCCGGGTAGCATCCAGGTATCGTGAAACACGATCCAGTTGCGTTCCCCGAGGTCATCCAGGTAGTCCACCAGCACGACCCGCTGACGTCTCACGAGGGACGAACATAGCTTCGCCACCAGCGGATGAGCGTGCGTCATCACGGGCACGGGCAAGACCCCCGGCAGTTTTCTCGCATTGACCTGTCGGGGATTCTCCAGCGAGATGCGCTGGATCCGGGCAGGCGCCATCCGGATCCGGGTGTCCCGGTTCTGGAACACCACTCCCCGATCCGTGCAGGAAAGCTTCCCGAAGGCCGCTTCTTTCGCGACACGCAGACCGGGGTGCCCCCCCAGGTACCGGAGGGTGAACTCGCCGAACCAGCGCTCGACACCGGCCCCCGCCTCGGCGGTCTGAGCATCCAGAGCCTGCGCCCGGTTCATCAGCTGCTGACGGATCCGCAGCTCGAGGTCTTCGAGCTGTCGATGCAACAACAGCGGCGCCACGGCACCCACGGCGGCCCCCGCGCCCATGATCCCCGGCTGTCCCGTACCAGCGGTCAGGATGAACCCCAGCACGCCGCCGACCAGGGGGGCAGCCTGACGCAGGCGAACATTCCGGGCGAGAGACCGGAAGCGTTCAGCCTGCTGGCGTTTTCGAGCAAGTTCCCTGGCGATCTTCGACATGACGCGGATCGTGTACCCGGAACCGGACTTCCCGAGCACGCGGGAGCAGGAAAATTCCTGCTCCCGCGTGCTCGCGCTCAGGCGTGAGCGGAGACGGGAACCTCACCCGTGAAGGGGGCGAGCCAGTCCCTCACGGCCCCCATCAGACCTGCGAGAGCCCCCTGATCGGGCGCTTCCATGTACACCCTCACCAGCGGCTCGGTGCCGCTGGGGCGCACGAGCACCCAGGCCTCTCCTTCGAGGAGCAACTGGACGCCATCGAGTCCCTTGACCTGCTGCACGGCCCGCCCGGCCAGCTGGACGGGGGGACGCGTCTGGACGGCTTCCAGGAGTTCTTCCTTGACCCCCGGCGCCAGGTGCAGATCAAGACGGCGGTTGGCGGGGTCGTACCCCACTTCCTCGACGAGATCGCGCCAGATGGCGGCCAGTGGCTTGCCTTCCATGGCGAGCATCTCGACGACCAGGAGGTTGGCCAGCACGCCATCTTTCTCTGGGATGTGGGTGCCGATGGACAGCCCACCGGACTCCTCGCCACCGATGAGAACCTCTTCCTCGCGCATGCAGGCTCCGACCCACTTGAACCCGACGGGCGTCTCGCGGACGGGCAGGCCGTAGCGCTCTGCCAGGCGATCCAGCAGATGGGTCGTCGCGACGGTTCGGACGATCGCCCCGCCATGTCGACGGTTCTTGACGAGATGCCGCGCCAGGAGGGCCAGCACCTGATTCGGCGAGTAGAAGGCCCCCGTGGCGTCCACGACTCCAAAGCGATCGGCATCACCGTCGGTGGAGAGCCCGAGATCCGCGCCGGAGGTCCGGACCCGCGCGATGAGTTCCCCGAGCTGGGAAACGGCCGGCTCCGGCATCCCGCCTCCGAAAAGCGGATCGGGTGAGCCATGCAGGACCTCGACGGCGGCACCGGCCTCGTGGAGCAACGTGTCGAGATAGCCTCTCCCCGTCGCATACAGCGGATCGTAGACGACCTTGGGAGCCGCTCGGCGGATGGCCTCGAGATCGACGAGCTGGCGGACGTCCTCCAGGTAACGAGCCGTCGGATCGAACGGCTTGCCCGCCGAGCGCCCGGTGGGGAGCTTCTCTCCGCTGGCCTCGATGCGCCGGACGGCAGCGACGATCCGGTCGGTGATCTCCTTGGTGGCCGGTCCGGCATACTCGGGAATGTACTTGATGCCCCCGTACTCGGGGGGGTTGTGACTGGCCGTCAGCTGGATCGCTCCGGCCGTGTCCAGATCCCGCGCCGCGTGCGCGATCACGGGCGTCGGCACGTCCCGGGTGGCGACAAGGACCTCGAGCCCCATGTGCTCGAGCACGCAGGCCACGGTCTCGGCGAAGGCCCGCCCGAGGAACCGGGTGTCGTGGCCCACCAGGACGGGCTTCCGGGTGCCGTGCTGCTCGATGATGGTGGCCCCCACCGCGGCCGCGACGATCCGGACATTCGCGAAGGTGAACCCCTCGGCGATCCGGTCCCGCCAACCATCCGTGCCGAAACTGATGTCAGACACCGACGACTTCCTCCTTGCCTGCTGCGACCTCTCGGATGGTCCCGCCCATCTCCTCGACGAGACGCTCGGCCCCGATGGCCGAACGCGCATCCGCATATACATGAATGACGGGCTCGACCGGATCCGGCAAGACCAGGACCCAGTCCTGACCGTGGCGGATCTTGACGCCATCGAGCAGTTCGATGGTCCGATCCTTGTTGCCTTCGACCAGCCGACGCATCACGGTGCCCTTGTGCTCCCACGGGCACTCCACGGCGTCATGAAGGTGGTGGAAATCGGGCAACTCCTGCTCGACCTGGGCGAGTGTCTTGCCCAGGACGACGAGGGCCTCGGCGATCTTGGCCACCCCCAGCATGCCATCGAAGCCGGGATGCAGGACGGGAAAGATGAACTTGCCCTCGGTACCCGCGAAGAGCACCTTCTCCTGATGGGCGACCTCCATGAGCGCGCGAGGATTGGCCTTGGTCCGGATGACCCTGCCCCCGTGCTGCTCGGCGATGCGTTCGACGACCTCCGAGGCCGTGACGGGGACGGCCACCACCTTGCCCGGCGAGGCCGAGAGGAACAGGTGCGTGAGCGTCGCCGTGAGACGCTCACCCTGCAAGATGCGCCCCCGCTCATCCACGACGGTCACACGCTCACCGTTCGCGTCGATCTGGACGCCGAAGTCCGCGCGGAGCGCCTGGGTCACCTCGGCGAGTTGCTCGATGAGCACGCCCCGTTCCTCGGCATTGGGCATGACGGGCCGCAGGTGCGCGTTGAGCACCACCGACTCGATGTCGAGTTCACCGAGGATGCCGGGAAGCATCGGATTCGCGATCGAGAAGGCGTAGTCCAGCACGATCTTGAGCTTGCGCCCCGTCCGACTCGTGGGCATGGTGACCGCCTGGCGAAAGCCTTGCTTGTAGTACTCGGCAGCCCGGGCGGGAAAGGAGATGTCCCCGATCTCGGAGATCTGGACACGACGGAAGTCTTCCTTGAAGTAGTTGGCCTCGATCTTCTTCTCGGTGGCCTTGGAGATGTTCAGTCCACCCCGATCGAGAAATTCGATCTGACAGATGTCGGGATGCTCCGGCGAGATGCGGATGTGAACCCCCCCCTGTACGCCCAGCGTGGGCACCTGGAACCGGGCCACGGGCATGGCCGCCATCTCGAGGTTCACCACGTTGATGCCGACGCTCATGAGTCCCGAGATCAGCCCTCGGTTGATCATGCGCGCAGCCTGCGAGCCGTCGCGGCTCACGGCCACCGAGGAGCCGGGCGGCAAGGTGGCTCCGTACGAGGCACCCAGCTTGACGGCGAATTCAGGGCTGATCTCGATGTTGACCAGGCCCCGCACCCCGGAAGCCCCGAACAGCGTGCGCTGGGCAGAGGCTCCCCAGATCAGGCTGGCCGTGACCGTCGCGCCCGTCTCGATGGTCTTGTTCGGCCAGACCTTGACGTTGGGCTTCAGGATCGCGCTCTCGCCGACGATGCAGTCGTTGGCGACGATGGCCCCCTCGAGGACCTCGGCGCCACGCTTGACCCCCGTGTTCTTGCCGATCACGCAACCACGGAGCTCGATATGCTCGCCCAGATAGGCGTTCTGCCAGACGACGGGCCGCTTGAGGCTCGCCCCGGTCCTGACGATGACGTTGTCTCCGAGCACCGTTCCGGGGCTGAGCGACACCTTTTCGCCGATCTGGCAGTGGTGACCGATCACGAGCGGACCGCTGAGGCGAGCAGACGGATGGATGACGGTCCCCTCGCCGACGAAGATGCCCGGCTCACGCTCGGCATAGGGCATGTCGATCTTGACCTTGCCCTCGAGGATGTCATAGTGCGCCTGGCGATAGGCCTGGAGGTTGCCGACGTCCTCCCAGTATCCCTCGGCGATGTAGCCGTAAAGGGGATCTCGACGATGGAGGAGCATCGGAAAGAGGTCCTTGGAGAAATCGAATTCCCGGTCCGGCTCGAGAAGGGACAGGACTTCCGGTTCGAGGATGTAGATCCCCGTGTTGATCGTGTCGGAGAACACCTCCGAACTGGAGGGCTTCTCGAGGAAGCGCTCGATCCGCCCCTCTTCGTCGGTGATGACGACGCCGAACTCGAGGGGGTTCTCGACGCGGTGAAGAACCAGCGTGGCCTGCGCCTGCTTGCGTCGGTGGTACTCGACAGCGGCGGTCAGATCGAGGTCCGTCAGGCTGTCCCCCGAGATGACGATGAA
>JBIIHZ010000218.1:0-4475 GCA_044235265.1 Candidatus Sericytochromatia bacterium | reverse complement strand
TGTGATCGATCCGCCTGAGGCCATCCAGAAAGGCGGCTACACCGTCATGGGGCTCGATCTGCGTCGTGATGAGCGCCGGAACCAGCCCCAGGTCGGTCACGAAGCGTCCGGCGAAGGCCACCCAGTCGATCTCGGGATGAGCCGCCCCGAGTGCCCCGTACGTTCCGGTGGCTCCGCTGAACTTGCCGCTGAAGCGGAAGTCGATCAGGTCCGCGAGTTCGCCATCCAGGCGGGTGAGGAAGACCCCGAGTTCCTTGCCGACGGTGGTAGGACTGGCCGGCTGCCCGTGAGTCAGGGCCAGCATCGGCAACTCGGCGGTCCGTTCGGCCAGCCCCGTGAGACTCTCGACCAGATCGGCCAGGGCGGGCAGGAGGACGTCTCGCCAGGCATCCCGGAGCATCAGGGAATAGGCGAGGTTGTTGACGTCCTCGCTGGTGATGCCGAAATGCACGCGCTCGATGAAGTCCTCGAAACCGCCCAGCTCGCGGAGTCGAGCCTTGAGATGGTACTCGAGTGCCTTGACGTCGTGATTGGTGCGACGCTCCCGTTCGCGGACATTGGCAGCATCTTCCGGACCGAAGGTGGCCACGAGCGAACGCAGACGTTCGAAGGCCAGAGGATCGAGGCCACGAGCCTGACCCAGGACCCCGATCTGGGCGATGAGATACTCGACCTCGACCAGCAGACGGTACCGGTGCAGGGCAAACTCGGAAAAATAATCCGACAGCGCGCGCACCTGGGCGTGGTAGCGCCCGTCGAGGGGAGAAAGGGCGGTCAAACTCACGCAGGATCCTCCAGGGTCGAAGCCGGATCGGGAAAGCGCAGGGCCAGACGGATCATGCGTCCCACGGCATAGCCGACGAAAACCAGGATACCGGTGGCGAGCCACAGCACGACGAGCGAAAGGAGCACCCGCAGGGGCGTCGCTCCCCCCCGGAGCCAGTGCAGGACACCGACCAGATACAGTTGCATCGAAAGGGCGGGTACGAAAGCCAGCCAGGCCAGAGCCAGTCCCCAGCGGGGCATCCGCCAGGCTGCGACCCAGGTTCCGGCGAGCGCGACGGGCAGGCACACGAGACGGTAAGACCCGTACGCGGCCACGAGAGCAGAGGCCGCGAGCGCCTGCAAGGCGGGCCACCCGCGGAACGGCGTCATGTCGGCCAGACGTCCCTGAAATTCGGCAAACCGATCCCAGCCGGCCGGGATCCCCATGATGAAAGGGATGCCGGTCGCGAGAAGCAGCAGCATCCACCACGTGCGCGCGCGCATGAAGCCATGGGAACCCGAGAGCCCCCCCGACTGTCAAGCACCGTGGACGTCCTGCCCGGGCGATGCCAGAATGACGCCGATGAGCGACCTGTTGCTGAACCTGGTCCTGGAGGCGATACAACTCGCCGAGGATGAGCACGTCGATCCCGCCGGGATGCCCGGCGTGCTCGAGCGCGCGTCCCGGCTGCTCCGCTGTGACCTGGTCTGGCAGGGCGACGCTCCCTGGACCCCGCTCGAGGAGACGGCCGAACGACCGGGACCCGAACGCATCGGAGCCTGGCTCGTCCGTCTCAACCCGGATCGAGCCCCCCTGAACGAGCTTGAACGACGGACCCTCCGATCCCTCTCGCATCTCGTGGCCCGGTTTCTCTCTCGCCCGAGTCGGCTCGATTCGGAGATCCTCCTCAGGCAACGCTCGGAAGTGTTCTTCAAGGTGGCCAGGGTCCTGGAAGCCGGCCTTTCCCTGAACGAGATCCTCCAGGAAGCCGTGGATGTCGTCTGGCAGGTCCTGCGTCCGGGCTGCGTCGAGATCTTCCTCGATACCGAGCAGATGGTGCTCGAACGCGTTGCTTCCCTCGATTTCACCGGCAGTCAGCCGGGACCCGACTGGCTACCGTGGCTCAGGGACCGCATGCTGGAAGAACTGCCCCGGTATCTCCCTGCGGATGAGGACGTGCTGGCGACCCCCGCGGGCATCGGCCGGGCCATCGTGGTCCCGCTGGCCAGGACGGGGCAACCTCGAGGGGTCCTGGTCCTCCGGGAAGAACGCGCCACGAGAGTCTGGTCCACCGAAGACGAGGAACTCGTCCTCGGCATCGCCGAGTTGCTCGCGATCGCCATCGAGAACCAGACCCTCGTCGACGACGAAACGGCGGCTCGGAGCGCTGCCATCGTGGCCAGCGAACTGGCCAGCGAACGTGAGGCCCTCATCCGCCAGATCGTGCACGATCTGCGAAATGCCACCCAGGCGATCTCGCTGGCGAACGAGGAACTCGAACGGCACGCAGAAGCCCATCCGGAACTCTCGCGGCACGTCACCTCGATCGATCGTCAGGTTCAGTTCATCTCGAGCTTCCTCAAGGAGAAGCTGGCCTGGATCAGGCAGAGCCGCGAAAATCCCTCCGAGCGCGGATGTGACCCCGATCTCGTCCTGGAGAACCTCCACCGGAGATATGCAGCACGTTTCGCCGCCCGAGGCTCACGGTACGTCTGGTCCCCGGCCACCGAACCGACCCGTCTCACGGTCCAGGATCGCGAACTCGAGAGCATGCTGTCCCATCTGCTGGACAATGCCCTGCAACACACCGAACCGGGAACCGGCGTCCAGGTCTCCGCGGCCATTTCCGACGGCTGGGCGACGTTCTACGTGATCGATGACGGCCCCGGACTTCCCGACGACCTGCGGACCCTCGCAAACCGCGACAGAGGAGGGCTCGCCAGCATCCGCAGGATGGCAACCCTGCGCGGCGGCCTCTTCGGGCACGCCCCGCACGAGCCCCGGGGAAACAGCTTTCATCTGACCCTGCCGACGACGACCTGGGGCAAGTCCTGACGGATCCCGACCATCGGCTTCGTCCAGCCGGTACGAACCTCGTGACCCCGGACCCGCCTAACATCGGGAAAGGAAGATGTCGACGAGAGGAGCCCGGGATGATCGGCCTGCAAGGTAGCTGGGATAGCGCCTATGCCATCGAGAACTACAACCAGCCCGATGGCGGTCGCACCCTGCTCGGTGAGGCCATCTACCGCTACCAGTACCGGAAACAGTGGTATCTCGTCGACAGCCTGGCCCGCTGGGCGCAGGCCTTCCTGGAGACGATCCCCGACCTGCGCCAGTCCGACCTGATCGTGCCCGTCCCCTCGAGCCGGCTGCTGACGGACTACGACCCGGCGAGCCTCCTGGTCGACTGGATCAGCCAGCTGTCGGGCATCCCGCGCATGAACGGAGTCCTGAGCCGCCAGGGTCTGATCTCGGAGTACAGCGAACGGCCCCGGGAAACGGAAGGTCACATGCGCACCAGCCAGGACAAGGTCGTCCTTGGCAAGCGGATCCTGCTGGTGGATGGGATCTTCTGCTCGGGCAGCACGCTGGAGGCCGCCAGCAAGGCGCTGCGCGAAGGGGGTGCGAGCGCCGTCCGGGCGCTGGTGTTCGCCCGGATCGAACGCGGACAGGTGGATCACCAGGGCATCCACCTCTGACCCTGCTCGGGCGCTCAGAGGGTGCTTCGAAAGGGCTCCACCCGCCCTCGATGGACCATGTGGATGCTGGCCGCGTCGATCCAGTCGGCAGCGAAGTCACTCAGGTGGGTGCTCGTCACGAACGTCTGGACCTCGGGGCCTATGGCGGCGAGCAAGGCATTCTGCCGACGGATGTCCAGTTCGGCGAGGACGTCGTCTAGCAGCAACAGGGGCGGTTCCTCGAGTCGCTCGGTGAACACCTCGAGTTCGGCCAGCTTGAGCGCAAGGACGATGGTCCGCTGCTGCCCCTGCGAGGCGAAGGCCCTGGCTTCCCGGTCCTCGAGCCGGAGCAGACAGTCATCTCGATGCGGGCCGACGAGGGTCTGGCCCCGTGCAATGTCCCGGCTCCGGTTCTGCTCGAGTTCCGCGAGTATCCGCTCGGACCATGTCCCCGGCTCCGCCTGGACGGAAGGCTGCCAGACGAGTTCGAGGGTCTCGTCCCGGCGGGCGATGGCCGCATGCCATCTCCGGGCCCGGGGTGCGAGGTCGCAGACGAGTTCCTCCCGTCTCGACCCCAGGGTGGCGGCATGGCTCGCGAGGGCCAGATCCCAAGGGTCCAGCAGCGAGGCCTGCGCGCCTTCCTGGATCTGCCGCAGGACGGTGTTGCGCTGCGTGAGAACGTGCTGAAAGGCATGCAGCGCCTGGTAATACGCGGGGTAGAGCTGGGTGAGCATCCCGTCGAGATACCGGCGACGATCCGCAGGACCGCCCTTGACCAGTTGCAGATCGGGGCTCGCGAAGAGCACGACGGCCACCTGGCCGACGAGCTCGGCGTACCGGCGGATGGGAAGGCCGTTCAGCCGGACCACACGACGGGCCTGGGTGCGAAAGCCCATGTCAATCTGAACGGGGCCATGGAGACGCTCGACCGACGCATGCAGATAGGCATCTTCGGCCCCGAAACGGACCAGCTCGGAATCGCGACTTGCAAAGGGACTCTGGCCGAGTCCGAGCAGGGCGATGGCCTC
>JBIIHZ010000217.1:0-4527 GCA_044235265.1 Candidatus Sericytochromatia bacterium | reverse complement strand
GGCACTGGAGGCTCGCAGCATCCGTTCCGGCGCCCGCCTCGGAGAGCGAGTAAGCCCCGATGGTCTCGCCGGCGAGCAACGGTGCCAGGTATTTCCGTTTCTGTTCGGGGGTTCCGAACCGGTTCAACGGGGCGCTGGCCAGGCTCGTCTGCACGGACATCGTGACACCCGTGGACGCGCAGGCGCGGCAGATCTCTTCGAGGGCCACGACGTAGGAGACGTGGTCGGAGCCGGCGCCGTTGAACTCCTCCGGGTAAGGGATCCCGAGCAGACCATTGGCCGCCAGCACGTCGAAATTCTCGCGTGGAA
This sequence comes from Candidatus Sericytochromatia bacterium, assembly GCA_044235265.1. Lineage (GTDB taxonomy): Bacteria > Cyanobacteriota > Sericytochromatia > S15B-MN24 > UBA4093 > JAYKJE01. Next base: position 4,218 of record JBIIHZ010000217.1, on the reverse strand, counting down.
ACGTCCCGGTGCGATCGAGCTCGGCCGCACGCGGCGCGATCGTCTGGTTGGCCAGATCCCGCGCCATCTCCTGGAGCATCCGTTGCTCGTCGTCCAGGCGGAAGTCCATGCCCTCGAACGTCTCGAGGCGAGCAGGCGAAGCTGCCCCCGCCGGCTGGACCTTGCCCCGGTCCGCTCCGAGCAGGGCCCGTGAGATCACGATCTTCTGGATCTCGCTGGTCCCCTCGTAGATCTCGGTGACCTTGGCGTCCCGGTAGAGGCGTTCGATGGCGAACTCGTCGGTGTACCCGTAGCCCCCGTGGATCTGGAGGCTCTCGTTGGTCGCTTCCCGGGCCACGCGGCTCGCGAAGAGCTTGGCCATGGCCCCCTCGGTGTTGCACGGCTGACCGAGATCCTTGAACTGCGCTGCCCGGTAGGTGAGCAACCTGGCGGCCGTCACCCGGGTGGCCATGTCGGCGATCTTCCACTGGATCGCCTGGAAGCGGTTGATGGGCTTGCCGAAGGCTTCACGCTGCTCGGAGAAGGTCTTGGCGTGGTCCAGCGCGGCCTGGGCGATGCCCGTGGCCTGCGCGGCGATCCCGATGCGTCCACCTTCGAGCGTCTTCATGGCGATCGCGAAGCCCCCGCCGACCTCGCCGATCAGGGCGCTCGCCGGGATCCGGCAGCTCGACAGGACCAGGTCGTAGGTCTCGCTGGTCCGCATCCCCATCTTGTGGGTCTTGCGCCCGATCTCGAGTCCGGGCGTCCCCGCCTCGATGAGAAAGGCCGAGATGCCCTTCGCACCCGGTTCGTCGGGATTCGTGCGCGCAAAGAGCAGGAACAAGCCTGCGCTCTTCGCATTCGTGATCCACTGCTTGGTCCCGTCGAGTACCCATTCGTCCCCGTCCCGCACCGCCCGGGTCCGAAGTGCCGAGGCGTCCGAACCGCAGTTGGGCTCCGTGAGGGCAAAAGCGCCGATCATCCGACCGCTGCACAGTTCGGGCAAGTACTTGCGCTTCTGTTCCTCGGTTCCGAAGTCGAGAATCGAGCGGGTATGGGCCGAGACATGCACCGAAAAGGCACAGCTGAGGCCCGGATCGGCCTTCGCCAGGGCTTCCACGGCCGCGACGTAATCCCCCATCGAAGCTCCGGCCCCACCGTAGGTCTCGGGGATGGGGAGACCCAGCAGGCCGAGGTCCCCGAGGCGTCGGAACACCTCGACGGGGAAATGGTCTTCCCGGTCCCAGCTCGCGGTATGCGGGGCGATTTCCCGTCCGGCGAACTGCTCGACCAGCGCGATGATCTGTTTCTGCGAATCGGAGAGCGTGAGTTGCATGAGGACCTCGGCCTAACGCGTGGCGCCAGAAGCCACCGGGGCGGGGGAGTAGTCGTAAAAGCCTCGGCCGGTCTTTCGACCGAGGAGACCGGCGTGGACCATCTTGCGGAGGAGCGGGGCCGGACGATACTTCGAATCGCCCAGGTCACGCTGCAACACTTCCATGATGAACAGGCAGGTATCGAGGCCGATGAAGTCGGCGAGCGTGAGAGGACCCATCGGATGGTTCATGCCGAGCTTCATGACCGTGTCGATGTCTTCCCTGGTGGCGATACCTTCGGCCAGACAGAAGATCGCTTCGTTGATCATGGGCATCAGGATGCGGTTCGAGATGAAGCCCGGCGCGTCGTGGACCGTCACGGGCACCTTGCCGAGCTGTTTCGCCAGGGCGTGGATGGTGCCATGTACCTCGTCGGTCGTCAGGATGCCCCGGATGATCTCGACGAGCTGCATCACGGGGACGGGATTCATGAAGTGCATCCCGATGAAGCGTTCCGGATGGCTCACGGCCCCGGCCAGCTGCGTGATGGGCAAGCTCGAGGTGTTGCTCGCGAGGATCGTTTCGGGGCCCACGAGCGCATCGACGGCCTTCCAGGCGGCCACCTTCACGTCGAGCTGCTCGACGATGGCCTCGATCACGAGGTCACAGTCGGCGATCGCCGCGAGATCCGCATCCCAGCTCAGCAGGGCGAGCGTCGCCTCGCGATCGCCTGCCGACATTTTCCCCTTCTCGACGGCGCGGTCGAGGTTCTTCGTGATACCCGCTCGCGAACGACCAAGCGCCTGCTCGTTCACGTCCTGGACGACCGTCCGGAAACCGGTCTGGGCGAACACCTGGGCGATACCTGAGCCCATCTGGCCCGCACCGAGGATGGCCACCTTGCGAATCGGATGCACGTCGAACTCCCTTCTGGGCGGGAGGCCTCATCGCCTCACCGGCTGGATGGATGGTGAAAAAACGTCAGGACAGGCGCTCGAGGAGGACAGCATCCCCCTGAGCAGCGCCGGAGCAGATGGCGGCAATTCCGTAGCGCAGTCCCTCGCGCTGCATCTCGAGGGCGAGCGAAGCCACGATGCGGGCACCGGACGCCCCGATGGGATGGCCCAGGGCGATCGCCCCCCCGTGCACGTTCGTGCGCGCACGCACGGCCTCGAGCAGGCCAGGGTCGCCGTCCGCCAGGATCTCGGTACTCTTGAGGGTCACGGCGGCAAACGCCTCGTTGATCTCGAAGCGATCGATCGCCTCAGCGCGCAGACCGTGGCGCTCGAGCAAGCGTCGCGCGGCCAGGCCGGGAACGGTGCTGAGGTAACGGGCTTCCTGCGCGACCCGAGCGTGACCCACGATGCGCGCGATGGGACGATGTCCGAGCGCGTGGGCGCGCGACTCGGACATGATCACCAGCGCACAGGCGCCGTCGGAGATGCCGGGCGCATTGCCTGCCGTGATGAGCCCATCCGGGGTGAAGGCGGGGCGGAGGCGGGCCAGGGTTTCGGACGTGCTGTCGGCGCGGACGGATTCGTCGTCGCGGACCTCGGTGGAGGCCCCCTTCTTGCCGGGGATCGTGAGTGCCGCGATCTCGCAGGCCATCACGCCCGATTGCATCGCCGCATGGGCCCGCTGGTGGCTGCGTGCCGCCCAGGCATCGAGTGCTTCGCGGGCCTGACCGAACTCGGCCGCGGTGGTGTCCCCGTGAACGCCCATGGCGACGTGGTGAATCGCGCACGTCAGGCCGTCATGCATCATGGCATCGAGGGCCTGGCCGTGACCGAGACGGAGGCCGGAACGGCCCTTCGGCAGCAGATACGGGGCACCGGTCATGCTTTCCATGCCGCCGGCCACGTGAATTTCCCCGTCACCGAGACGGATCTGCTGGTCGGCCATGGCGATCGCCACCAGTCCTGATGCGCAGACCTTGTTGACCGTCACCGAGGGGACCTCGACCGGCAGTCCCGCCAGGAGACCCGCCTGACGGGAGGGGATCTGGCCGGCCCCGGCCTGCAGGACCATGCCCATCGTCAGGTGGTCGACGGATGACGGGTCGACACAGGCTCGAATCAGGGCCTCGCGGATGGCGTGAGCACCCAGTTCCACGGCCGACAGGCTCGAGAGGGCGCCGTTGAGCCTGGCGAAGGGGGTACGCGCCACGCTGACGATGACGCTGGAGTTCTCGGATCGGGACATCGTTGTCGGACCTCGAAGGAGCTCGGGATGGCTTCAGTTGCTGCCGATCGTACCACGGACGTCGGACCCCGGCTGAATCACCAGGTGCGATCCCGGTTGCGCTCGAGCTTGGCACGGGTGGCTGCCACGAGGTCGATACCGGCCCGATCGGCCAGCTGCAGGAGATACAGGAACACATCGGCGAGTTCGGGAGCCAGATGCTCGCGATCGGGAGCCTCTTGCCACTGAAAGCACTCGAGGACTTCCGCGGCCTCGATGACCAGGGACTTCGCCAGGTTGGAGAGGGTCTGGGGGTGGGGAGAGTCGGCGTCGTAAAAGCCCTTGCTGGCCACGAAGGCATGCATCGCCGTCGTCAGCTCGGCGAGCTCACCCATCACGGCCACTCCGGGTCGTCTGCCAGTTTTTCAGGCGATCCTGCACCCCCGGCTGGGCGAAACAGGCAGAGAATGCCTCCTGCTCCGAGTGGAAGTCCAGGTGTTCGGCATTGGCGATGCAGTCCTTCGTCTGGCGCAGGGCGAACGCATCGCGTTCTTCCAGCTGTCGCGCCCAGACGAGCGCCAGGCCGAGCGGGTCGTCGTCCACCGCGTTCACGAGACCCCAGCTCAGGGCCTCTCCGGCCTCGATCACGCGACCGAGGAGCATGAGTTCCTTGGCGCGGGAGGGCCCCACCAGCTGCGGCAATCGCTGGGTACCTCCGTAACCTGGAAGGATTCCCAGCCGG
>JBIIHZ010000216.1:0-4558 GCA_044235265.1 Candidatus Sericytochromatia bacterium | reverse complement strand
TGCCGGGATCACCAGCACCCGGGTGTCCTGCTCTCCCGTCAGACCCGCGAAATCGCGAGCCAGACCGGGCGGTTCGGCTCCTCCCCCGAATGCGATGAAGGCCCCCGTCGAGGTCGCAGCCAGGGTCCCCATGGCGGAGAGACCGCTCACGGTCAGGGTACAAGCCAGGATGATCCCGGATCTTCCGGCTCGCGCATCTCGGGCCACGTCGTCTCGATCCTCTCTGCTCACGTTCCGTCCGTACTACAATACCCGTCACGCGCACGAGGAGGTGCCATGAAGCGGGAAGTCGTCATCGCCATCGACCAGGGCACCACGGGCTCGACCGTGCTCGCCTTCGACCGGGCGGGTCGGGTCCTCGGACGGGGTTATTCCCCTTTTCCGCAGCATTTTCCCAGACCGGGCTGGGTGGAGCACCGGGGGGACGAACTGCTCGCGAGCGTCCGGGAAGCCTGTGCCCGTGCCCTCGACCAGGGCGGGCTGCAGCCCTCCGAGCTCGTCGCGGTGGGCATCACGAACCAGCGCGAGACCGCCTTTCTCTGGGACCGGAACACCGGGGAGGCCCTTCATCCCGGCATCGTCTGGCAGTGTCGGAGAAGTGCCGCGATCGGTCAGGCCCATCGCGAGGCCGGACGCGAACCCGACCTGTCCCGGCGCACCGGGCTGCTCCTGGACCCGTACTTCTCGGCCACCAAGTGGCAGTGGCTTCTCGAGCAGGACGAGACGCTGGCCCGCCGGGCGCGTTCCGGGGAAGCGCGCGCCGGGACGGTCGACTCCTTCCTGGTCCACCACCTCACGGGCGGGCAGGTCCATGTGACGGATCCCTCGAATGCCAGCCGGACGTTGCTGCTCGACCTCGATGGTCAGGAATGGGCCCCTGACCTGCTCGACTGCTTCGGCCTGCCTGCCGCGATGATGCCTCGCGTCGTGCCCACCGGCGGGGTGCTGGGGACCGTCCGGGATTTCGCCCCCCTGCCGGATGGCCTGCCGATCGCGGCCATCGTCGGGGATCAGCAGGCGGCCCTGTTCGGTCAGCGCGCCTGGACGGCTGGCGAGGGCAAGTGTACGTACGGGACCGGATGCTTCCTGCTCGTCCACACGGGCGATCGCCCCGTCCAGAGCCACCAGCGCCTGCTCACGACGGTGGCCTGGGAGATGGGGGGAGTCCGCGAGTTCGCTCTCGAGGGCAGTGTCTTCATGGGGGGCGCCACGATCCAGTGGTTGCGGGATGGTCTGGGGCTCATCGTCTCGGCCGACGAGACGGAGGCCCTCGCGCGAAGCGTGCCCGACTCGGGCGGAGTCGTCCTTGTCCCGGCCTTCACGGGCCTGGGCGCCCCGCACTGGGATCCCGAGGCCCGAGGGACGCTGCTGGGCCTGACGCGCGGCACGGGCCGGGCGCATGTCGTGCGCGCCGCCCTCGAGGGGGTCGCCTTCCAGGTCGCGGAACTCGTCGAGGCGATGGAGCGGGATCTCTCCTGTCCTCTTGCTTCTCTGCGCGTGGATGGCGGTGCCACGGCCAATGGCTTCTTGCTCGAAACCCAGGCAGGTTTGCTCGGCCTGCCCGTCGTGAGGGCCAACCAGGTCGAGAGCACGGCCTGGGGCGCCGCGGCGATCGCGGGTCTGGCCACGGGCTTCTGGACGTCTCGCGCCAACCTGCCGGAGCCGGGCGAGGTCTCGACCTTCATCCCCGACCTCCCTGCCGATGCGCGCGAACGTCGCCTGGCCACGTGGCGGCGCGCCGTCGACCTCGCCCGCGCCTGGGGGGAGGCATGAGCCGTCCGGGACGTGTTCAGGCGTCCGTGCCCTGGTCCTGGGCCGGGAGGAGCCAGGAGATCGATCGGGTCGCCGCCGGCTCGCATGACGTGATCGTGATCGGTGGCGGCATCACCGGAGCCGGGATCGCGCTGGAGGCGGCCCTGGCCGGGCTATCCGTGGTGCTGTTCGAGCAGGGGGATTTCGCGGCGGGCGCCAGCTCCGGCAGTTCGAAGCTCCTGCATGGCGGCTTGCGGTATCTCGAGCAGGGCCACGTCGGACTGGTCCGGGAAGCCCTGGCCCAGCGCAACCGGCTGCTGCGTCATGCGCCTCACGTGGCCCGGGAGCTGCCCTTCCTGCTGCCCGTCCTGGAAGATCAGGGTGACCCGCTCTGGTTCGTCGATGCCGGAGTCTGGGCCTACGATGCCCTGGCCAGCCTCTCGGAGCTCAAGCTGGGCCGCCTGCACCGCCGCCTCGACGCCGCGGCCCTCCTGGAACGAGTCCCCACCTTGCGGCGCGATGGGCTCGTGGGGGGGCTGGCCTACACGGACGGATGGATGGAGGATGCGCGACTCGTGCTCGATACCCTCGTCGCAGCCCGTCATTACGGGGCGGTCGCCCTGCCGCGGATCCGCGTCACGGGACTCGAGCGTCATGCCAGCGGCTCGGTGGCGGGGGTGGCCGTCGAGGACCGACTGACAGGACGCTCGTTCACGGTTCGCGGTCGGGTCGTCGTCAATGCCACGGGCCCGTGGGTGGACCGGACGAACGGGGCCCTCACCGCCGGGTCGCCCCGGATGCTGGCGCCCACCAAGGGGATTCACCTCGTCACGCGCCAGCTGTCCGACGAGGCCCTGATCTTCCGGGTTCCCGTTCCGGGGCGCCCCGGCGAGCGTCGCGTCATGTTCGTGATCCCGTTCATGGGCCGTTCGCTGCTGGGGACCACGGATACCGCCCCCCGGTCCAGGGACGCCTCTGACGCGTTCCTGGAAGACGACGTGTATCCCACGGCAGCCGAGGTCCGGCTCGTGCTCGCGGAGGTCGGTCGACTGCTACCCGGGGCCAACCTGGGCCCCGAGGACGTCCTCTCGACCTTCGGGGGCTGGCGTCCCCTCGTCGCCCCGCCCGTGGCGGGGCAAGCCGAGTCCAGGATTTCCCGGGAGCACGTCATCCGGGTGGATCCCACGGGCCTCGTGACCGTGGCGGGTGGGAAGTACACGACCTCACTGGCCATGGCCCGCCAGGTGGTCGACCGCATGACGCCGCTCCTCGGGCCCGCGCTGAGGCGGCGGCGGCCCCATGCAGACGAGGTCCCTCTGGGCGGGGGCGACATCCCGGGACACGATCTGGATCGCTACCGAGCCTGGGTCCGCCGACGCCATCCGGACCGGGACCCACGCTGGCTCGACCGGCTCGTGAGCCGGCTCGGCTCGCGCTACCGGGAGGTCCTCAGCCTCCTCGACGAGGACGCCACGCTCGCCGGCGAGGTGCCCGGCCTGGACCCCCTCTGTGGCCTGACGTGGGCCGAACTGGCCCACCATGTCCGGGTCGAGCAGGCTCTGTCTGCGCAGGATGTCCTCATGCGCCGGACGCGGATCTTCCTGGTCGACTCCCGCCAGGGGGAGGCGGCGATCGAGCCGGTGGCCCGCCGGATGGTCTCCTGGATCGGGGAATGGCTCGGATGGTCCACGGAGGAGCGATCCGCCTGGTACGAGGGCGAGGTCACGGGCTACCGGCGGGAGCTGGCCCGGAGTCGCGCCTGGAGGCAGGATTTGGAGCGAGGCGGGAGCTGACGGGTCAGGGAGGCGCCAGAACTCGGAAAGTCAGTCAGCGGAGCCAGGTCGTGCTGGCCTGATGGACTGTCCAGGCAGTGGTCACCCCGAGCAGGGCTCCCGCCAGCACGTCCATCGGGCCGTGCTGGCCGAGGGCGAGGCGAGACCAGGCGACCGACCCGGCCCAGATCCAGGCTGCCGGAGCCCACTCGGAGCCTCCAAGGGCGAGTGCACCGGCTGCCGCAAAGGCCACCGAGGCGTGACCGGATGGCAGGCCGTAGGGGTCGGAGGGATCCACCGTCCCGAGGGTGGGCTCGAGCACGGCGGGACGCGGCCATCCGATCACGGGCTTGAGCGCCATGGCGAGCCCTGCAGCGGCGAGTTCGCTCGCGAGGATTTCCCCGCTCTGGCGCCATCCGGTCCGGAAGCCCAGCGCTGCCGGTCCCAGGATCAACCCCGGTTGCCAGCTGAGACCGGTCGCGACGTGATGCAAAGGCGTGTCCGTCGACACGACCGTGGCGCGCGTGAGACGCAAGTCCCAGTCGGGCCGGTCCCCGGCAGCCTCGGCAAGGCCCCCCTCGATCGAGCACGCGAGCGCCAGGAGGCAGGCTCCTGCGCGTCCTCCCGTCACTCTCCCTGGTCCTGAGGCATCTCCTCGGTGGGTTCCTGACCCGCACTGGTCATCAGGCGCTGGGGCATCTGCCCCAGCTTGATCGAGACGGCCTTGCGCTGGCCCGAGCGCGAGACCTCGAGCTGGACGGTGGCTCCGACCTTGCGATCGCCGATCGCCATGATCAGGTCGTGCGCCGATTTCACGGCCTTGCCATCCAGGGACAGGATGACGTCGCCCTCGCGCAGACCCGCCACCCTGGCCGGGCCCTCGCCATCGACCTGGGCCACCAGGACTCCCGATTCCACCGGGAAGAACATCTGGGATCGATCTTCGGGGAGGTCCTTGAGGCCCACGCCCAGCCAGGGGCGCTCGACCTTGCCATGCTCCCGCAGTTGCGGAACGACGCGGGCCACGGTGGCCA
>JBIIHZ010000215.1:0-4568 GCA_044235265.1 Candidatus Sericytochromatia bacterium | reverse complement strand
GCGCGCGAGGCCGTCCATCAGGTCCTCGTGTACGCCCGCGAGACCCGTCGCGACCAGGCGATCGCCTTCACGGGCGTCCGGACCGTGGTGCTCGATGACCACCTTCACCTCGATGCTCAGACGCGGCGAAACCTCGAGCTGGTCCAGACCTCGCGCGACGGGCAACTCGAAGGTTCGCTGCTGTCCGTGCTGGACCGCACGCGGACGGCCATGGGAGCGCGGTGCCTGCGGCAGTGGTTGCTGCATCCGCTGGCCCGGCTCGAGCCCATCGCCCGACGGCACGATGCCGTGGCAGAACTCGTCGGAGACCCGGGGCTCCGGGCCCTGCTGCAGGGCCGACTCGAGTCCCTCCGCGATCTCGAGCGACTCTCCCGCCGCCTGGCGACGGGTTCGGCCAGCGCGCGAGACCTGGTGGCCCTCAAGGACGGGTTGCTGAACCTCGATCCCGTCGTGGACCGGCTCCTGGGGTGCCAGAGCGCCCTGCTGCAGGCGTCGGGCCCCATTCCACCGGACCTGCTCGAACTGGCCCGCCGGCTCGAGGCCTCGCTGGTGGACGTCCCCCCGATCGCGCTCACCGACGGGGGGCTGATCCGGCCGGGTGTCGACGCCCACCTCGATGAGACCCGTGCCCTGCTCGCCGACGGCAAGGACTGGCTCGCGACCTTCGAGGCCGCCGAGAAAACCCGGACCGGCATCAAGAGCCTCAAGATCGGCCACTCGCGCACCTTCGGTTATTTCATCGAGGTGACACATGCCAACCGCGAGGCCGTCCCCGAGGATTACCAGCGCAAGCAGACCCTCGTGAATGCCGAACGCTACGTCACGCCGGTCCTGCGGGAACGCGAGATGGCCATCACCTCGGCGCAGGAACGCATCGGGCAGATCGAATATGCGCTGTTCACGGCGCTGCGCGACGAACTGGCCACCTGGGGGGAGCACCTCCAGGACCTGGCGACCCACGTCGCCCGCGTGGATGCGCTGGCGGCCCTCGCGGAGGTGGCGGTGCGCGGCGACTGGGTCCGCCCGAACCTCGATGAATCCCTGGGCCTGGACCTCCAGGCCTCCCGCCACCCCGTGCTGGAGACGCGGCTTCCCCCGGGGCGGTTCGTCCCCAACGACGCCACGCTCGACGCGAGCGGCGACGTCCGACTGGTCGTGATCACGGGTCCCAACATGGCCGGGAAGAGCACCTACATGCGCCAGGTCGCGCTCGCGGTCCTGCTCGCCCAGATGGGTTCGTTCGTCCCCGCGCGTTCGGCACGAATCGGCCTCGTCGACCGGATCTTCACCCGGGTGGGGGCCGTCGACGACCTGGCGACGGGACAGTCCACCTTCATGGTCGAGATGAGCGAGACGGCCCACATCCTCCGTCACGCGACCGAACGGTCCCTGGTGGTCCTGGACGAGATCGGGCGCGGGACCTCGACCTTCGACGGGATCTCGATCGCCTGGTCCGTGAGCGAGCATCTGGTCGAGCAGGTCCGGGCCCGCTCGCTCTTCGCGACTCACTACCACGAGCTGACGGCGCTGGCCCTGAGCCTCGAGGGCGTCCGGAACTGCCGGGTCACGGTCGAGGAAACCCCGGACGGCGTGGTCTTCCTGCACCGGGTGGTCCCCGGAGGGGCGGATCGCTCCTACGGGATCGAGGTTGCGCGCCTGGCCGGACTCCCCGCCGAGGTCGTCGCCCGGTCGCGGCAGGTGCTGGCCGAGATCGAGCGACGGAACCGCCTCTCGCTGTCCCTCCGGCAGACGTTGCGCGACGAGCTGGCCGAGGGCAACACGGCCCAGCTTCCGCTCTTCGATCTGGGCACGGGCTGGAGCTGAGGTCAGGCCTCGGGATCCTGGACTCCGAGCAGGTGCCGCACGGCTCCCACCAGGTACAGGGACCCCGCGACGAGGATCGGGGCTCCGGCTGCCGCCTCTTCCGCGACTCGCAGGGCTTCAGCCACGTCGGCCACCACCCGGGCCCCGGCCCAGACGCCCTCGGCGACCGGGGTCCAGGTGCGTGGGCTGGCCACGGGCACCAGCACGTGATGAGGTGCCAGGGGAGCCAGTATCCGGGCCAGACGCTCGGGCTCCTTGTCGGCGAGCGCCCCGAACACGAGCACCCCCGGGCGACGAGGCAACGAGGCGGCCAGGGCCCGGGCGCCGTCCTCGTTGTGGGCGCCATCGAGCCAGTACAGCGGACCGTCGGGAACCTGGATCGGCTCCAGGCGCCCGGGCCAGCGCACCCGAGCGAAGCCTGTCCGGACAGCCTCCCCGGAAAGGGCATGCCCGCGCTCGTGAAGCACGTCCAGGACCTGCAGGGCGATCGCCGCATTGACCCGCTGGTAGGCTCCGGGGAGAGCCACCTCGACCGGTTCGCCCTGCCAGGAGAGGGCGATCGCCCCGTCGGCCTCGACGACCCGGCAGGGGGTGCCCGTGCGCCCGGCAACGTCCCGGATCGCCTCGAGCGCCTCGCCCGAGGCCCCCGTGACGAGCGGTACCGCCGGACGCAGGATGCCGGCCTTCTCGCGCGCGATGTCCGTCAGGGCCTCCCCCAGCCACTCGACGTGATCCCGCGCGATCCGCGTGATGACCGAGACCTCGGGCCTCATGACGACGTTGGTGGCATCGAGACGGCCCCCCAGCCCCACCTCGAGGACGAGCCAGTCAACGGCCTCCTCGCGGGCCAGCCAGAAGGCGATCGCCGTGAGGCGCTCGAACTCGGTGACGACCCCGAGACGAGCCTCGAGTTCCCGCACCGTCCGGTCGATGTGCGCGAGCGCTGCCTCGAAGCGCCCGGGGGCGATCCACCGGCCGTCGAGCCAGTACCGCTCCCGGTAAAACACCAGATGAGGACTCGTGTAACGCAGCACCCGGTGGCCGGCTGCACGCAGCACCTCGGCCACGAGCGCGCAGACGGACCCCTTCCCGTTGGTTCCGGCCACGTGGACGACCCGGAGCCCCCGCTCCGGGTTTCCGAGCCGCGCGAGCAGAGCCGTCATCCGCTCGAGACCGGGACGGATTCCATGGGCCTTCGCGAGGGCAGCGAGCTGGCGATCCGGGGTCATCACCCTCAGGCCTCCAGGGCGGGGACCGGGCCCTCGACCAGGTGAGGCGCCCACCAGCGCGCGCGCTCGGGGCTCATGCCGCGCACCTTGAGCAGGTCCTCGAAGCTTCTCGGCGGACGCGCGGCCAGTGACACCAGCAGGCGGTCATGGGCGACACAGTAGGCCGGCAACTCGAGGTCGGCCGCGATCCGGTCCCGGATGCGCGCGAGGCGACCGAGGGCGGGTTCGGTCCCGGAGGCGTCACCCGTGACGGTCCGGCCCTCGAGGCAGACGTCACAGGCCCCGCAGTCTCCCGCGTGCATCTCGCCGAAATACCCCAGGATCAGGGCCTTGCGGCACGTCGTGGCTTCGGCGAAGGCCACCATCCGGTCGAGGCGCTCGAGGTCCCGCTGCCTCCGCTGGACCCACACGGAGGTCTCGATCCCGAGTTCGGCGAGGGACCGTCCCTGACGGGTCACGCGGACCGTCGGTCCCGAGGCGATCGCCCCGGCCCTCTCGAGGACCTGGAGAGCCCCCTCGACGGCCCCGACCGAGACCTTCCGACCGAGGCTGGAGGCCATCCAGGCCGCGTCACGGGGAACCTCTCCCTGCCCGGCGAGCCAGGCATGGAGGTCCCAGAGGAGCGTGAGGTCCGGCGTGGAACCGGACAGCATGAAAGCCTGGAGATGCCGATCGGCCGGCGTGTAGAGCAAGACGGCATACGAGGCGCCCCGGTCTCGCCCGGCCCGACCGGCTTCCTGGTAGTAGCCCTCGAGCGACGCGGGCAGGTCATGATGGATGACGAACCGGACCCCGGCACGGTCGACCCCCATCCCGAAGGCGTTCGTGGCCACGATGATCCGGCTTTCCCCCCGCATCCAGCTCGCCTGGCTGGCCTCGCGGTCGGCCGGGGGCATCCCGGCGTGGTAACAGGCCACCCGTTCCCCGGTGGCGGAGAGGTCCTGCAGGACGCGATCGGCCTGCTTCCGGGTGGCCACGTAGACGATCCCGGCCCCCCGGATCTTCGCGACGATCTCCTGCAACTTCGCGCGCTTGGCCTCGCGGGTGGGGGTCGAGCGGACCACCCAGCGGAGTTCGGGACGGTCGAAGCCGGCCACCACCTCGAAGGGGTCCCGGAGGTCGAGTACCGAGCGGATGTCCTCGCGTACGGCCGGCGTTGCCGTCGCCGTGACCGCGACGACAGGAGGGCGTCCCAATCGCTCGCGGACCTCGCCCAGGCGCTGGTAGTCCGGACGGAAATCATGCCCCCAGGTCGAGAGACAGTGGGCCTCGTCGATGGCCAGCAGGGCGACCCCCGCCCGGGCCATCGCCTCGAGCGAACCCGGGTGTCGGAAGCGCTCGGGCGACACGTACACCAGCCGATACTGGCCCGCGGCGATCGCCTCGAGCCGGTCCGTCACCTCCGAGGGCTCCAGATGATGATGCAGCATCGTGGCCCGGATGCCACGGCGATCCAGGCCCTCGACCTGGTCACGCATCAGGGCGATGAGCGGGGTGACCACGACGGTCAGTCCA
>JBIIHZ010000214.1:0-4578 GCA_044235265.1 Candidatus Sericytochromatia bacterium | reverse complement strand
CGGGCACGGATCGCTGCGTCACGCGTCGGCGTGGCCCGATCCGCGCGCATGACCTCCGCGAGAGCCTGTCGGCCTTCGGCGCGGTCCGTGGCCGGGTCGAGGGCTTTCGACCGGGCCGCCTGCAGGACGCCCTGGAAGGTGCTGCCCGTCGCGTGGTGGAAGTGAGGGTCATGGGTCTCCGGCCTCGCCTGGCTCACGGTCTCGGTGACGGCATGCCCGCCACGGCCGTTCACCGAGCGGCGAAGGGCCTCGAGCGTGGTCATCATGGGCAGGCGTCCGGAGCCCTGAAAGAGGTCGCCGGCCGGAGGGACGGCCGGAGGCGACGGCGCCGCTGCCGGGAGTGAGACGTTCGCGACGGGCTTCTGCGAGGCGGGAGGCGTGGACCGGGACTGGATTTCCATGGGGCCTCCGCCGGGAATCGGGCGCCAGGGACGAACTTAAGGCCATCGGGTGCGACCCGAGGGGTATGTCGCCCCGGTTTGCGCGGATCTTGCGCCGGAGCTTCCCGGGGCGGGCGCCCGGCCGGGGATACGGTCCCGCTTCCATCGGGTACGCATGGGGGCGCGGCCGAGCCGCGGCGATCGCGAGTGAGGCGCCCCGGGCAGTGGCGGGGCAGGAGGGCGGCGTACGTGCGGCTAGCGGGACATCGTGAGCATCCGGGGGTCGTCGTGACCCTGGCGATCGCGAGCCTGGTCACGCTGCTCCTCGCGGCCAGCGGGGCCCTCACGGCCGCGGATCAGGCTTTCCGCGATGCAGCCTTCCGCTGGCGGGGGGAGCGCACGGTGGAGGCGCCCCTGAGCATCGTGGCGATCGACGAGCGCTCCCTCGCCCGGTACGGTCAGATGCCCTGGCCGCGTGACCTGTTCGCCGAGGCGGTCGACCGGCTCCGGCAGGCCGGCGTCACCGAGCTCGCCTTCGACGTGGCCTTCACGGAACCGGGGCTCCGCGCCGCCGGGGAAGACGCGCGGTTTCGCACGGCGATCGCCCGTCACGGCGGGGTGGTGCTACCCGTGTACCGCCCGCTCCAGTCGGCCCCTTCGGTCGCCGCTCCTCTCGCGCACCCCTTGCCTGCTCTCGCCGGGGTGGCCGCTGGCCTGGGCCTCGTGCAGTTCACGCGCGAACCGGCCGGTCAGATCCGGGTGGTCGAACCCGTCCAGGAGGCCGGAGGGGCCAGGGTACCCGTGCTCGGGGTCGCGCTCGCCCATCTGGCCCGGTCCCATCATGGCGAGCCGGTCGCGCTCCCGTCAGGGGCAGGCTTGCCCGGGAGGTTCGCGCTCGATTTTCCGGGTCCGCCCGGGACCTTCCCGACCCATGCCTTCGTGGATCTCTTGGACGGGAAGGTCCCCCGGGAGGCCCTGACGGGCCGCCTCGTGCTGGTGGGGGCCACGGCGGCCGGTCTGCCCGACACCGGCTTCCTGGGGCCCTTTCCCGGTCCCGTCTCGGGCGTCGAGCTCCATGCGACCGTCGTGGAGAACGTGCTCGGCCATCGCCTCCTGCAACCGCTGCCCGCCTGGGCCTTGATCGCGGGCTGGGCCGTGATGCCTGGCATCGGGGCCTGGCTCGCCCGGGCTCGTGGACTGGTCCCCGGGTTACGCCTGGCCGGCTGGCTCGGGACCCTCGTGGCACTCGGGGCTCTGGCCCGTTTCGGCCTCGATCGGAGCCTGGAGCTCCCCGTGACGGGCCCCTGGGTCTTCCTCACGATCGCGGCGGCTGGCGGACAGTTCCGGGTCGAGCGGGTCTGGCTGCGGGACCGGGCGACGCTGCTCGCGACGTATGCGCGGGACCTCGAACACGAGGCCCGCAGGGAGCGTTCGCGCATCGACGGCGAGCTCCACGACGAGGCCCAGCAGCTCGTGATCGCGGTCGGCAGGCTGCTTCGCCGCCTGCGGCGGGATGTGAACGATCCGCGCCTCGAGGAGGCGGAGGACCTCAACCAGCGCATACTCGACGAGCTCATCCGGGTGCGTCAGGACCTGGTGCCGCGCCGGCTGGCGAGCGAGGGGTTGCTGGCGGCCGTCCGGGATTGGGCCGTCGACCTGCAGGCCCGGGAAGGCCTCGAGGTGCTCGTGCACGGGGAAGACTGGCCAGCGGTGTTGCCGGCCGGCCGGGAGGAAGCGCTGTACTGGTTGCTGCGCGAGGCCGTGAACAACGTCGTCAAGCATGCGGGGGCCCGGGTGCTGACGATCGGTCTTCACGGCTCGGAGCGCGGTCTGGAGCTCACCGTCCGGGATGACGGTCAGGGCTTCGATCCCGCCCGGGTTTCCCCGGGTCATGACGGGGCCTCGCACACCGGCCTCGAACGGATGTCCCTGCGGGCCCGGGGCCTCGGTGGACGTCTCGTGATCCGCTCGGCGCCGGGACAGGGTTGCGAGCTGGAGTTCCGGATCCCGGTGGCCGGCTGAGCTACGGAAAGACCCAGGCGGTTCCGACCGCGGCGCTGGGTCCCCATGTCGGGCCGGTCGCGAGGTCCGTGCTGAAGCCGTCGAGCCGCAGCCGCAGCCAGAAGACCTGCCCATCCAGGACGATCTGCGACAGGCCGGCGGTCGCCGCGAGCCCCAGCCCCGTCCCGCCACTGGCCACGCCGGGCAGCGAGGCCCCCAGGGCCAGCGAGACCCGGGTACCCCAGGGGCCCAGCCGGCGCGTGATGCCGAGGTCCGAGAAGGGCGTGAACTGGGTCAGCGAGGCATCCGACGAGAAGTTCCAGTCATGCCCGGCATCCAGGAAGACGACGGTTCCCCAGGGCATCGGCTTCTCGAGCAAGGCCCAGACCGTGTGGCCCAGCTGGTCCTGGATGGTGTTGCGATGGCTGTAGGCGACCGTCAGGTCGACGTCCCCCGGCAGGGCGATCGCCTGGGCCTCGCACCAGACGGTCCCGAGGGCATTCCAGCTGCTTCCGGAGAAGCTGCCCGACACGAGGCGCCCCCCCAGGCCGCCACGGAGTTCGAGCCAGTCCGCCAGCACGCAGTCGACCTGGAGATCGGCCAGGACCCTGGCACGCGCGTGGGTCAGCCACGGGCGCCACGTCGTCAGGTCCACCCCCATGCTTCCCGAGAGCGGATCCCAGGCACTCGTCCCGGCCTCGAGGCCCGTCCGGCCGCTGATGTTCCAGTCCAGGGCGTGGGCCGGGGAGGGCGCCAGAGCCTGGCACACGGCGGCCAGCGTGAAGCCCAGGAGGCCCGTCAGCGCTCGGCAGGTTCGACCCGTCATGGCCGCACCGGTCCGGGGGGCCAGGGGCCTCGCCTGAAGGGAGCCCCCTCACGGGGCGGGCGCCCGCGTCCGGGCGGATCCCCGCGATCCCCGCGACGCGACTCGTCCCATCCCGGGCCGACTCCGCGTTCTGGCCGTCCCTCACGGTCGGGGCGCCCTCGGTCCGCGCGTTCGCCACGGTCGCTCCCGCCTTCCCGGCCCCCCGGGCGTCCCTCGAGGCGGCTGCCTTCCCGGAAGCCCCCACCGGGGGCGAGCATCTGGAGGGTCCGGTCACGGTCCATGGTTTCCGCCCGCTGCAGGGCATCGGGTCGCAGACGCGGCATGAAACCATCCAGCGCCCCCTGGAAGGGCAGCGAGTCGCGCAGGAACCTGCGACCCTCGTCGAGGATCCGGGCATCCGCATCGCGCGGTTCTTCCATGCGCCATGCCGCCACGCGGACCGTCCTTCCACCCGGGACCATGCGGGTGTCCCGGTCCGTGCCCTGGACCTCCACGAGGCCCTCCAGCACCGTGACCTCGACCGAGTCCGAGGCGGTCTCGACGGCGAGGGTGGTGCCGCGGATGAGGGCCACGGCAGCGGGAGTCCGGATCTGCCAGGGTTGCGCGACGGCGCGCACGAAGTGGGACCACAGTCGCCCCAGGACGATCTCCAGGCGTCCCGGATCGGGAAAGGCGAGCTCGGAGAGCGGATACAGTTCGACGACGTTGCCAGCTGCATCTCGCACCGTGGCGCGAGCCTGGACCCCCGTGCGGAGGGCATCGCCTGCGACGAGGGCGTCGCCGAGGTGAGCCGGGGTCCAGAGGTCGTCGTGACGGATCTCGACGGTTCCCGAGAGCCGGCGTACCGTTGCCAGCGGTTCGCTCCCCCGAGCCGGAATCGCGACCAGCATCGACGACAGGGTCACCAGGCCCGCCCCCAGGCCGACGGTCAGCCTCGAGGCCTTCATGTCGCGCACTCCTCGAGCGTGATCCACCCCAGACGCAGGGCCTTGAGGACGGCCCCGGTGCGGGAATTGACCTGGAGCTTGCCGTAAATGTTGGCGAGGTGCTGCTGGACCGTCCGGTCGGAGATGCCGAGGATCCGGGCCACTTCCTTGTTCTCGCGATCCTGGGCGACCTGCCGGAGCACCTCCATCTCGCGGTCCGAGAGGGGTTCCACCAGCGAGGCGGGTGGCGTGGTCCTCGGGGCCGTGACGCCCTGGAGGAGGACGCGGGTGACCTCGGGCTGCATGACGGCCGGCTCGCCGCGGGCGATCCGCTTGATGGATTCGAGCAGCAACTCGTCGGGGGCATGCTTGAGCAGATAGCCGTTCGCTCCGGCCTTGAGGGCCTCGAGGATCTGCTCGTCTTCTCCGCCTGCCGACAGCATCA
>JBIIHZ010000213.1:0-4583 GCA_044235265.1 Candidatus Sericytochromatia bacterium | reverse complement strand
GCGCTCGACATGCTGGTCGTGGCGCGACCCGGCGCCAGCCTGTCCTCGCTGTTCGAGACGATCCTGGCCTCGGGGGTCGGTCCGGACGTGACCATCCGCATCGTGCCGGATCTGCTGGAGCTCATGACGGCCAAGATCCGGATGGTCGAACTCGATGGCGTCCCCACGCTCGAACTGGGCGAGGTGCCGCTCCGACGCTGGACCAATCGCTTCCTCAAGCGGGCCATGGACATCGTGCTCTCGGCCCTGGGCTTGCTCGGAACCTTGCCCCTGATGCTGGTGGCGGCCGTGCTGGTCAAGCTCTCCAGTCCCGGGCCCGTCTTCTATCGCCAGGAACGCATGGGGCGCGATGGGCGCCTGTTCAACATCTACAAGTTCCGGTCGATGCGCGTCGACGCAGAGGCCTCCACGGGGCCCGTGTGGGCCACGCCCGGTGATGCGCGCGTCACCCCCGTGGGGCAGTTCCTCCGGCGAACCAGCATCGACGAGCTTCCCCAGCTCCTGAACGTCCTCGTCGGGGACATGTCCCTCGTGGGCCCGCGCCCGGAACGCCCTCATTTCATCGAGCAGTTCCGCCAGCACGTGCCGAAGTACATGGACCGCCATCTCGTGCGCAGCGGCTTGACGGGCTGGGCCCAGGCCAACGGTCTGCGGGGCGAGGAAGGCACCATCGAGGAGCGGACACGGTACGACATCTATTACATCGAGAACTGGTCGCTGCTCTTCGATCTGCGGATCATCTTCAAGACGGCGCTCGAGGTTCTCGGACACCGGGCATACTGAGGCACGGACCTCTGGAACGGAGCAAGGAGCGCATGGCGAAGGGCAAGATCCTGGTGGTGGGGGGTGCGGGCTACATCGGCTCGCATGCCGTGAAGGCGCTGGATGCGCGGGGATATGACCTCGTGGTCCTCGACGATCTGTCGACCGGCTACCGGGACGCCGTCGTGGCCGGGACCTTCGTCGAAGGAGACCTCGGCGATCGCCCCACCCTGGACCGCCTGTTCACGACGCACGCCATCGAGGCCGTCATGCACTTCGCGGCCTTCGCCTACGTGGGCGAGAGCGTCCAGCAGCCCGGCAAATACTACCGGAACAACGTGGCGGCCACGCTCACGTTACTCGAGGCGATGCGCGACCACGGGATCCGGAACTTCATCTTCTCGTCCACCTGCGCGACCTATGGCATCCCGCAGCAGGTGCCCATCCCGGAAACGCACCCTCAGTGGCCCATCAACCCTTACGGCTGGACCAAGCTGATGGTCGAGCGGATGCTGGCCGACTTCGATCGGGCCCATGGGTTGCGCTACGTCGCTTTCCGGTACTTCAACGCGGCCGGTGCGGATCCGGACGGCTTCCTCGGGGAGCGCCACGATCCCGAGACGCACCTGATCCCGCTCGTGCTCCGGGCGGCGGACGGGGGGGAACCGCTCAAGGTGTTCGGGGACGATTACCCCACGCCGGATGGTACCTGCATCCGCGACTACATCCACGTGTCCGATCTGGCGGACGCTCACGTGCTCGGCCTCGAACGCCTGCTGGCCGGGGGGGAGAGCACCGTCTACAACCTGGGCAACGGTCAGGGGTTCTCCGTCAAGGAGGTCATCGCAGCCGCGGAGCGGGTGACGGGGCGGCCGGTCCCGCATGCGTTCGCGCCGCGCCGGGAAGGTGATCCTCCCGCGCTGGTCGGCTCGGCCGGGCGGGCCCGCGAGGAACTCGGCTGGCAGCCCCGCTTCGCGGACCTCGAGACGATGATCGCGACGGCTCACCGCTTCCACCAGCGGCGTGTCCCGATGGGAGGACATCATGGGTAAGTACTTCGGCACCGACGGCATCCGGGGCCTGGCGAACCAGGAGCTGCAACCCGAACTGGCCTTCCGACTCGGGCGCGCCGTCGCAGACGTGCTGGTCGGCGAGTCCAGCGGGCGCCCGGTCTTCTTCATCGGGCGGGACACCCGTCGCTCGGGCTCCATGCTCGAAGCCGCCCTCGCTGCCGGCCTGGCCTCGGCAGGGGTCGATGTCGAGTTGCTGGGCGTCGTCCCCACTCCGGCCGTTGCCTGGCTGGTCGCCCGGCACGGGGCCGCGGCAGGGGCCATGATCTCGGCCTCGCACAATCCCGCTCCCGACAACGGCATCAAGCTCTTCAGCGCCTCCGGCCACAAGCTCCCCGATGCCGTCGAGGCCCGGATCGAGGCGCTCCTCGATGCGCCCCTCGACACCTTGCCCCGTCCCACGGGGGAAGGCGTCGGCGTCGTCAGCTCGCGCGAGGACCGGATCGAGACCTACGTCCAGCACCTGCTCACCCAGGCCGGTTCCCGGTTCGAGGGCAAGCGGGTCGTGCTGGACGTCGGGCACGGGGCGGCCACGGCGCTGGCGCCCCGCGTGCTGCGCATGCTGGGGGCCGAGGTCACGGTGCTCCACGACGCGCCCGATGGCGACAACATCAACCGGGGATGCGGGTCGACCCACCTGGAGGTGCTGCAGCAGGCGGTGCTCGGGGGATCCTGCGACCTGGGGATCGCCTTCGACGGGGATGCCGATCGCATGCTCGCCGTGGACGAACGCGGGCGCATCGTGGATGGCGATCGCCTCCTGCTGATCGCGCTCAGGCACGGGCTCGAGACGGGGCGCTATCCGCTGCCCCGCGTGGTCTCGACGGTCATGAGCAACCTGGGGTTCGAGGAGGCCGTCCGGAACCTCGGAGGCGAACTCGTGCGGACCCCGGTCGGCGATCGGTACGTTCTCGAGGCCATGCGCGAGCAGGGGATCCTGCTCGGGGGCGAGCAGAGCGGCCACGTGATCTTCCTGGATGCCAACACCACCGGTGACGGGCTGCTGTCGGCGGTCCGGCTCCTGGCCGCCGTGGTGGCGGCAGGCAACCGGCTGTCCGAACTGGCCGACACGATGGTCGATTATCCCCAGATCCTCCGGAACGTGCGGGTGCGCTCGACGGCCGGGTGGCAGGAGCACGCCGTCATCCGGGAGGCGATCGCCGTCGCCACCTCCGAACTGGAGGGGGTCGGGCGGGTGCTGGTCCGGGCTTCCGGAACAGAACCGCTCATTCGCATCATGGTCGAGGCGCGGGACGCGACGCTCGTGGAGTCGACGGTCACTCGCCTGGCCGACGTCATCACGGCCGCCCTGGAGGCCGTCGAACCCGTCGCCTAGCGTTCGGGCCGGATGAATCCCTGGAGGCGCTTCCGGAAGTCCTCCAGGGAGAGGCTCTCGATGCCACCGGACGCTTCGCGGGTGCGAACCGGGCTGGACTTTCCGTTCGTCGTGCTGCCCGTGAGCCCCGTGTTTCCCCAGGGATTGCGGAAGATCACGCGGTCGCCCTCGATCCTGAGGACGAGCACCATGTGCTCCGAGTGAGCCTTTTCCCCCTGGCCGCGCCAGTCGAGCATGACGGGCGCTTCCCCGTGGCGCGTGAGCGTCTCGCGCAACCCCTTCATCAGGCCATCGACTCCCCAGTTCGTGAAGGGCATGCGCCCGAGCAGAGGGACGACTTCCACGGCTTCATGCGGCTTGCCCGTCAGGGCCGTGGCGGCACGGGCCACCTGGACGCTCAGCAGACCGCCCGGGAAGGGCGTCCACTGGCCAAACCCGTGGCGGTCCGCACCGTTGCGGTAATCGATGACGCCGTTGGCCAGGTCCATCATGGCCGCCTCGAACAACCGGCTTGCGGCCGTCCGGCTCGAGCGATCGTCCTGGAGGCTGTCCTTCACCCGTACCAGGTCTTTCCCGCCCGCCGTCTTGACCCGGCCTGACGGGCTCGCCAGGCCCGATACGAGGCGGACGTATTCGGCCGGATCACGTCGGGCCAGGCTGTACTCGAGGGTCGTGACCGTGCAGGTGCCCCGGTCTCCCTGCTGGATCAGCCCTGGATCGGCGACCTGCTGCACCAGGTCGCTCATCAGACGGCCCCGGTCGAGACCGGGCGCGAGGGGCGCCGTGGCCAGCCTTGCAAGTTGCTCGAGCAGCGAGGCCTTGCCGCCGGGATCCCGCTGGCCGTCCAGGGCGCCGGAGCGGTCGAGGCTTTCGAGTGCCCTGGTGCCTGGCCAGTCGAGCACATGTCTCACGGTGGCCAGGTGCTGGCTGCGGTGATCGCGGGTGTAGACATCTCGCGTGGCGATCTCCCGAGCCGTCTCGGGGCTCGTGGACGGGCCCCGTGGCGGGCCCTTGCGCTGACGAGGATCGAGGGAATTGGGGGCGATCGCGAGACGCATGCGGACACCTCTCCTTCGAGGGATTCTTCTTCCGTTGTCGGTGCACCGGGGGCATGCTGACGTGAAGAAGCTGTTAATTTCCGGGGTCGAGGCCTCGGATAGCCCTTGCGGCCCTGCGGGTATGAACGAGTCGAGGAGTGGACCTCATGGTGCGGAACATCGACCCCTCTCGAGGGCGCCAGACCTTGCCCGTCACCGGCCAGGCCGTCGGCCCCGTGGCCGTCCCCCCTACCGGCGCGCGCGCGAGGCCACGTCCGGCCAGACGATCCTGGATGCAGGAACTGCTTTTCGAAGCCGGCCTGGCTCGAGGTGAAGACCCCGAATCGCGGTCGTCCGGAGCCGGTGACTTGACTGCTC
>JBIIHZ010000212.1:0-4604 GCA_044235265.1 Candidatus Sericytochromatia bacterium | reverse complement strand
TTCCCGGGCCGCGGCTCGGTCGAGCTCGCGCCAGCCCGTCCGGATGGGGTTCCCCAGGCACATGGCCTTGCCAGGTGGAAGCACCCGGGCCGTGGGTTCGAAGCTCGTGAAGACGCGTCTCGCCAGGTGGGCGAGGGCCCGGTTCGCCAGTCCCGGGTACACGTTCTGCTCCAGGAGGGCCACCGGAATGCCCAGCAGCCGTCCGGCCAGCACGGCCGGGGCACAGATGTACCCTCCGGTCCCGACCACGAGGTCCGGTTTCCACTCCCGGACGGTCGAGAGGGCCTTGCGGGTTCCCGCGAGCAGCTTGCGCAGGAAGCCGAACCAGGCCAGACCGGGGCGACGCGGGAAGCCCACCACCTCGATGCCCGTGAACGGATAGCCGTGTTGCGGCACCAGCCGGGATTCCAGGCGGTCCGGAGTCCCGACGAAGGCGATCGCCACGTCCGGTGAGAGGTGCTCCAGGGCCTCGGCGACGGCCAGGGCGGGATACAGGTGGCCACCGGTCCCGCCACCGGCGAACAGGACTCGCATCAGGATCCCTGCTCCGGCGTTCCTGCCAGGCGCAGCGCCAGATTGTTGCGCGTGCTGACGTTCAGGAGCACACCCACGCTGAACATCGTGATGAGCAGGCTCGTGCCGCCATGGGACACGAAAGGCAGGGGAATTCCCGTCGTCGGCAGGCATGCCGTCACCACGCCGATGTTGGTGAACGCCTGACCGACGATGAGCGTCGTGATGCCGATGGCCAGCAACTGGTGAAACGGGTTCATCGAGTTGCGGGCAATCACCAGTCCGCGGTATCCGAAGATCACGAAGAGCAGCACCAGGCCGAGCGAGCCCATCAGACCGAGTTCCTCCGCGATCACGGCGAAGATGAAGTCGGCATGCTGGATCGGCAGATAGAACAGCTTCTGCTTGCCCTGGCCGTAGCCCAGGCCGAAGATGCCGCCCGAGCCGATGGCCAGCAGGGACTGGATGATCTGGAAGCCGATGCCCTTCGGGTCCGACCACGGGTCGAGCAGGGCCGTCCAGCGGTCACGCTGGTAGGGCATCACGACGGGCAGCATCAAGACGCCCGTCGCCCCGAACCCGGCAAAGGTGCCCATGCGGGCCACCGACGTGCCGTTGCACCAGAACATCAGGAAGACGGAGAGCGTCGCGGCCAGCGTGGTGCCCAGGTCTGGCTGAACCAGGATCAGCAGGAGGGCGCAGCCCACCGGGAGCAGGACGTCCCGGTATTCCCGGAAGGTCCAGCGATCCCGGGGATAGCGGGCCAGCACGTCGGCCACGAAGAGGATCAGGGCGAGCTTGGCCACTTCCGAGGGCTGCCAGACCATCGGTCCGAGTTTCAGCCAGCGGGTCGAGCCGTAGATCGTCACGCCGACCCCCGGCACGTGCAGGGCCAGCAGCATGAGACCCGAAAGCATCATCGCGGGCCGCGACCATGCGCGCCAGCGTTCCAGCGGGAAGACGGAGGTGAAGGCCATGACCGCGATCCCGAGACCGGCGAACATGGCCTGTTTCTTGACGAACGTGAGACCATCGCCCTTGCTCAGCTCGGCCACTGCCGCGCTGGCCGACAGGATCATCGCCAGGCCGCAGACCACCAGGAGCAGGGTAACGGCGAGCAGCGGAAGGTCCGTGCCCTTCCGGAGGGGACGACTCAAGGTTCCCCTGCCTGCAAATCGTGGACCAGCGTCTTGAAGACCTGTCCACGATGCTCGTAGTCCCGGAACATGTCGAACGAGGTCGCGGCCGGCGAGTACAGCACCACACCTCCCTCGGAGGCCTTGCCACGGGCGATGGCGATCGCCTCTGGCAGGTCCGAGGCCGTCGAGATGGCCTCGTAACCGCCCGCTCGGAGGAAGCGTTCGAAGGTCGGGGCGGATTCGCCGACCAGCACGACGTGCCGGACGCGTTCGGCGATCGTGCTGACCAGCGGGGCGATGGCGCCGCCCTTGTCCCGGCCGCCCGCGATCAGCACCAGCGGCTCCTCGAAGCTGCGGATGGCCTTGATGGTCGAGTCGTAGTTCGTCCCCTTGGAGTCGTTGTACCAATGGACGCCGTCGAGCTGCCGGACGGGTTCGATGCGGTGTTCGACTCCGTCGAAGGCGGCGATCGCCTGGCGGATGGCCGTCGTCTCGATGCCCAGGGCCAGGGCGATCGCCGTCGCGGCCAGGCAGTTCTCGAGGTTGTGCGCCCCGCGGAGGCGGATCTCGGACAGGGGCATGACGGGATGGTCTTCCCCCTGGATCCGGTGCACGATGTGGCCATCCCGCGCCAGGATGCCGTCACGCAGCTCGGTCCGGATCGCGAACGCGAGGTGGCGGGCCGGAAGCGCCCCCGCCAGAGGCTGGACCGCGGAATCGTCGGCATTCAGGATCGCCCAGTCGTCCGGTCCCTGGTTCACGAACAACCGCTTCTTGGCTTCCCAGTAGGCTTCCCGGCTCCCGTGGCGGTTCAGGTGGTCGTCGGAGAAGTTTAGCCATGCGCCGACGTGGGGCCGGAAGTCGACGGTGGACTCCAGCTGGAAGCTCGAGATCTCGGCCACCAGCAGGTCGAGGTCCGCATCGTCCACGAAGTCGATCAGCGGCTTGCCGATGTTGCCACCCAGACCGATCCGGCGCCCCGCCGTTTCGAGAATGCGCGCGACGAGGGTCGTCGTCGTGGTCTTGCCGTTGGTGCCCGTGATGGCCACGATGGGCGGCCGCGCGAGACGGTGGGCCAGCTCGATCTCGCCCAGGATCTCGACCCCGTCGGCGATCGCGGCCTGGAGGACGGCCAGGTCACGCGGTACTCCAGGGCTCAGGATGATGAGGTCGGCGTCGAGACACCGGCTGCTGTGTCCACCCGTCTCGACCTGTACGCCTGCGGGCAGGGCGGCGATCGCCTCCTGCAACTCGGACGCGGGCCGGGAATCGCTCACCAGGACGTGAGCCCCTCGACCGTGCAAGACGCGGGCAACGGCTGCGCCGGTGCGCGCCAGTCCCAGGATGGTGACGTGCCTGTCCCTGAACTCCATGACGACCCTTCCAGACCTGCTAGAACCAGGCGATCGCGGCGATGGCCAGCGCGATTGCCACGAGCCCGAAGCGCTGTACGACCTGGGTTTCGGCCCAGCCCGACAGCTCGAAGTGATGATGCAGGGGACTCATCTTGAAGATCCGTTTCCCGGTCGTCTTGAACGAGGTCACCTGCGCGATCACCGAGAGTGTCTCCGCGACGAAGACTCCCCCGATCACGAGCAACCACAGCTCCGCATGACCGGACAGGGCGATCGCGGCAAGCGCGGAGCCGAGCGCCAGCGAGCCCGTATCGCCCATGAACACGCGGGCCGGATGCCCGTTGAACCACAAGAATCCCAGGCATCCGCCCGCCAGGGCAAGGGCAGCGATCACCCCCGGATCCGCGGCAGACCATCCGAGGGTCGTCACACCAGCCAGCGCGAGGCCCGCGAACGCGATGGCGGCCGTCGAGGCGGCCAGGCCGTCGAGACCGTCCGTCAGGTTCACGGCGTTGCTGGTTCCGGTCATCACGAAGGTGCCCCAGACCGGGAAGAGCCATCCCAGGGGGAGCGCCGCATGCGTGAACGGGAGGATGAGCGCTGGACCGGGATGCTTCCACAGGAGATATCCCGAGTAGGCCGCCGCGGCCACGATCTGGAGGATCAGCTTCTGTCGGGCCGTCAGGCCGAGGTTGCGCTGCTTGCGGATGATGAGCCAGTCGTCGTAGCCGCCGATCGCCGCATGGGCCATCACGACGGCGGCGAGTGCCCACGCATCGGGGTTCCGCCAGCCCGCGGCGAGCAGGACGCCCATCGCCGGGACCACGAAGATCCAGCCGCCCATCGTCGGCGTGCCGGCCTTCGCGCGGTGGCTTTCGGGCCCTTCCTCGCGGATGCTCTGCCCCATGCGCGCCCGCTGGAGCCAGTCGATGTAAGGGCCTCCGAGGGCGATGGCGAGGGCCATCGTCGCCAGCAGAGGCCAGGACGCGGTCACGAGATTCATGCGGTGGTCTCCGGGGCCGGGGCGAGGCGCTGCTCGAGGGCCTCGACGAGTTGTTCGAGACGCATCGCGCGCGAGGCCTTCACGAGGATCCGGTCGCCCGGTCGGACGAGCGGAAGGAGGAGGTCGAGCGCCTCGTCGATCGATGCGCTCGGATGGGTCTTCCGGCCGAAGCCGCGTGCATAGTCGGAGCCGCGGGTTCCGATGGTCACGAGTTCGACGATTCCCGCTTCCCGGGCGGCCTCGCCGACCTCGCGGTGCCCGTCGTCGGCGTGGGCCCCCAGCTCTCCCATGTCTCCCAGCACGGCCAGACAGCGCGCCCCGTCCGCGCTGGCGGCGATCGCCCGGAGAGTGGCCCGCATCGATTCGGGGTTGGCGTTGTAGGTTTCGTCCCAGATCTCGATCTCGCCCACCCGGAGGACGCGGGCGCGGCCAGGCAGCTCCGATGCCGCAGGGCGCCACGTTCCGGAAGGCAGCCAGCCCAGGTGCCAGGCTGCCGCGATGGCGGCGAGGGCATTGGCACGGTGATGGTCCCCCGCCTGCGGGAGTTCGACCGTCAGCGAACCCGACGGTGTCCGCGGCCCGGCCTGCCACCGC
>JBIIHZ010000211.1:0-4607 GCA_044235265.1 Candidatus Sericytochromatia bacterium | reverse complement strand
CTTTGTGGGGGGGTGGGGAGGGCCCATCGAGGCCATCCCCACCGCATGGGCCTCAGCGCTGGCTGCCCATCAGATGGGTGCACAGGGCCGCGGCGATCGCCCCCGGCTCATCCGTCGCGTCGACCCCGAACCGCCCACAGGCCGTCTCGATCAGGGTGTCCGGGTCGTCCAGGCCGAGCCAGCGCGCCCCCAGGGTCTGGAGCAGCCGCCCCTGTCGGCCGTGCACGAGCGCCACGAGGGCCGCGACGAGCCCGAGCACGGTGTCCCGATCGCTCGGCTGACCGGCCGAGAGCAGGTCGATCACGGCCTCGGTGGCACGGGTGAGCGCGCCCTGCGCCTTGCGGGCCTCGTCGGCCTCGGCCGTGGCGATCGCCTCCAGGGCCTCGAACGTTGGCGTCCAGTCTCCCTGTTCGGGTGAGCCCCACAGGCCATGGGCCTGCTGGGCGAGCAACACCGGACCGAGATCCTTTCCGGATTTTCGCCCGGAACGGCCCGTGCGAGGGGCGGACGTGGGCGGGGCATATGCCGCGTCGAGCCCGGAGAGCGTCGAGCGGTCTGGCATCGAGTAGGCTTCCGGGGCCCTCATGAAGCGCATGCCCATGTTGCGACGCAGCGAGAGGGGCTCATAGTCCACATGGAAGGATTGTGCGGAGTCATGCACGCTTGCATGCAGTCCCATGATCGTTTCCTGGACTTCTTCCTGCCTCTGCCTGAAGGGGATCGCCACGGGCACGTGCACCGACACGGGCTGCCGGTTGCCGTCCACGGGCCCCTCGGCATCGACGAACGCCCAGCTCGTGAGCGGCGTCAGCACCTGGTGCTCGAGGGCGAGGGCCGTCAGGCGCTGGCGATTCCAGCCCCGCGTCGGGGGCTCGGGCCAGCCGTCCCCGTTGCAGCCCGTGCATCCGACGATCCGGACGTCGCCGCGATCCCACGGCTCGCGGTCGTCGAGGTCGGCGAGGCCCTCCTGCACGGTCTGGCGGGCCCACAGCCGATCGAGCCCGGTGGCCGTCCCGCCCTGCGAGAGTTCGAGGTCGAGCGAGAGGGTGGTGGGGCCGGCGGGGCCCTGCCCCATGACGACCATCCGGGCCGGGCCGCGCCCCGTGAATCGCCCCGTGAGCGAGATGGGCTGGCCGTCGACGATCGCCGGGAGGCGCGAGGGGACGAGGTCCTCGACCGTGATGCCCTCGAACCGGATCCACGGATCGAGCAGGCGCGGGGCCAGGAGGCTCGCGAACTGCGTGACGACGCGGTCCTCGATCGCCTCCCCCGGCACGATGTCCACGGCGTCCCCGCCCGTGAGGCGCGCCATCCGCGTGAGCAGGCCCTGGACGACGTTGTGGCCGATCCCGAACGCGTGGATGCGGGCCTGGCGGGCAACGCCACCCAGGTTGCGGTGTTGCCGCACGAGGTCGAGCATCGTTTCTTCGTATCCCACCTGCGCATCCGTGAGCAGGACGACGATGCCGCCGGGGGAAAGGGTGAAGGCCCGCTGGATGGCCACGTAGAGAGCGGTCCCGCCGCGGGAGTCGATGCGCGAGATCCAGGCATCCGCCTTCGCGAGTGTCTTCGGTCCGTAGGTCAGGGGTTCGGGGGCCAGTTCTTCGAGGCGATCGTCGAAGGCGATGATCGAGAACCGGTCCCCCGCCCGGAGCTGGCGCAGGCTGAGCTGCAGGGCCCGGCGCGCTTCCACGATGGGATCACCCCTCATCGAGCCCGACCGGTCGAGGAGGAACACGACCTCGATGGGCTGGCGCGGTGCCTCGAGGTGACCCGCCAGGTCGGGCACGACGAGCGCGGTGAACGTTCCCTGTCCGGCCACCACCTCCGTGTCCACCCAGGCGAGGCCCTGACCGGGCAGTCCGGCCAGCTCCAGCACCAGGTCGCGGTCGAGCGGTTCGAGCGCGTCGCGGAAGCTCACGTGGATCCCTCCCTCGCCGCGCTTGCAGCTGACGCGGTGCGAGGGGCTCTTCACCTCGAGACCGGGCCGATCGGGGACCACCAGATCGAACGCGAGCTCGTACCCCGGCTCGAAGGCCACGGGGGGCGAGATCCGGTCCGCATCGGGAACGCTCGGCGTGGGCTCGGCGTGGCCATCCATCGTCCGGTCCCCGGCGCGTCCGCCGCCCATGTAGCGCGGCGCGACCATCGTGGGGATGCGCCAGCGCAGGAAGCCGTCGGATGGTTCGAGCGGCACGAGCAGGGTGAGTTGCACCGTCGTCGGGTGTTCGGCATCGAGGTTGCCGAGCGAGAGGTTGAAGACCTCGGGGCGTTCCTCCTCGAGGAGAGCCGCCTTCTGGCCCCGGTCGACGGCGTCGGTGTAGCGCCGGTGCGCCTCCTCGCGCTCGAAGACCCGACCCTCGATGGCGCGGCCATTGACGGACACGCTCACGTCGAGGACGGTGGCGTCCGTCGGCAGCGGAAAGGTGTAGATGGCCTCGAGGGCCACGCCCTGCGGGGACGGGGCGAAGACCTGGGTCAGCTCCATCCGGGCGAAGCGCCCGAGGAGGCGGCCGGCGAGGCGCACGGAGCGCAGCGGGAGAGCGGTCTGCCCTCCGAGCCGCAGGAGCGGGGTATGGGGTCGGGCAAGCGGGGTGGGCATGGCGATTCTCCCTTGTGGGCGGCGAGGGACGGAACGCGTGAGCGGCTCGGAGCGGGGACCTGGCCCGTCAGGGCGAGGGCCGGATCCGCGCGAGGATCTCGGCAGCCAGCCGGTGCATCTCGGGAGGGGCGTCCTCCGCGAGGTGCAGTTCGAGGCCGGGGCCGAGCACGTGACGGGACCACCGGCTTCCCGTCGGGACCTCGCGTGGAGGACCGGCGGGGGCGCTGGGGGTGGCCTGGGCGGTGGTCGCTTCTGCGACCGTCGCCTCCGGGGGGGCTGTCGGGGCCTGCTCGAGGGCCGCTACCCAGTCCTCGAGCGCCTGACCGGAGAGGGTGCCGAGCTGGTCGGCGATCGCGTCGAGGGACCAGAACCGCTCCTGCAGGCGCTTGATCGCCTGCAAACGGACGAGGTGTTCGTGGTCGTAGGAGGTCTCCGGACCCCGCAGGACGGGGGCCGGCAAGAGACCCCGCTGCACGTAGTAGCGGATGGTCCGGGGGGTGACGCCGCAGGCCTGGGCCAGTTCGTTGAGGCGGTAGGTCGTCACCACGGGGGGCTCCTTATCTCGACACTTTCAGTATCAATCGTGACAGTGTTGATGTCAAGATGATCCGAGAAAAAACAAGCGTTTTCATGGCCCATGAGAGAAAAGTCCCCCCCGGACGGCGATCGCCGTCCCGGGGGGGACTCGGGAGGGGGGCTCAGGTGACGGGCATGGGCCCGGGGCGTGTCAGGAAACAGGCGATCGGAGCACCGGGACGATTCAGAACCCTTCGATCGCCACGATGCCGCCCTCGTCCTCGTGCATGATGGACAGGATGAGCGTCTTGCCGCCCGGCAGCCAGGACGGACCCGTGGGCTCCCCTCCTGCGATCTCCGCGATGCGCATGAGCGAGCCGTCTTTTTCGAGTCGCAGGACCTCGTTGCGGCCATGCGTCTCGAGGTTGGCGTCGAACTGGTCCTCGCAGATGAGCAGGCGCCCCTGGGCATCGAAGAGCAGGTTGTCGGGATTCGCGAGGTGTTTTCCGTCGCCCTGGACGAGCGTCGACAGCTCGCAGGTGCGCGGATCGAGCTTCAGGACGCGTCCGAAGGGATCGTTCACCCCTTGCAGGTGGTCCTTCGGTCCCTTCGTCACGTAGCCGGTTTCGGCGATCGCAAGTGCACCATCCGGGGCCAGCTGGAGGTCTTCCAGGCGGCGCAGGACGGTCGCTCCTCCCTCGCGCGCCTCGATGTGCGCATTGAGGGGATCCTGGATGGGGACCCAGCGGTGGTGCGTGGCATCGAGGGCCGAGAGCTTGCCCGATGACAGATCACGCGGACGGTCCGCCACGAACCGGTAGAGGAAGGCCTCGGCGAAATCTTCCGTGACATAGACGGTCCGCTCGTCCGACATGACCACGGCGCTTTCGTGGCTGAAGTGCCCGAGGCCCGTACGCCGGAACTGCTGGCCGGCTCCCGTGAGCCCCTTGACGCCGATCTCGTAGATCCAGCCGACCGAGGCGCCCGGGTGGTCCGGACCGATGCGTTCCGTCAGGAAGGCCTTCTGCTGCTGCCAGCGATCGCCCGGGTAGAATGCCTCGGGATATTCCTCGCCGGACAGGAGCGTTCCCCAGGGCGTCACGGTGCCGGCGCAGTTGTTCTGCATCCCGCCCACCCACTTGCGGCCCGAGACGATCTTTCCGTCTGCGAGTTCCAGCCGCGTGAAGTGCCCGCCCCAGCCATCCCGGCCCAGCTTGAGCTCGTGGCCGACCATCACGGTCGTCGAGGTGGCGCCCGGGAAGACGGCCGTCAGGTCGTTGTGCGGGGCGAACGTCGTGCCATCCGAGAGCTTGTCCCCGGCGCGGATCAAGACCCGGGCAGAAAGCCCCGGCGCCAGGTCCGACAGGAGGTCAGGCAGCGCGGAGGCCTGAGACACCTGGGCGATCGCCAGGGCTGCGAGACCGAGGGTGAACGGAACGATTCGGCGAGACGGCATGGCGAAGCTCCTTGCACGGGCGCGGACGTTGCC
>JBIIHZ010000210.1:0-4622 GCA_044235265.1 Candidatus Sericytochromatia bacterium | reverse complement strand
AACCCTGGTCCTGTATGTCTGGCTCGGGGGCATGTTGCTGCTGACCGGAGGAGGGCTCGCATGGGCCTTCCGGACGGTCCTGACGGAGCGGCGCAGCCTGGGAGAGCACGAGCAGACGGAGGTTCCTCCGATCGCGCTGAAGGTCTCGTGGTCGCCCGAAACGGAGTCACCCGGAGAAGCCCTGCAGATGGAGATGAGCCAGGCTGCCACGAGGCCTCAAGGAGAACCGGAACGCTGAAACGGATCAGATGACGCGCTTGGGGCGGGGCGTCGGCATCGCCCCAGGTACCGGATAGACGTGCCAGGTATGCACGCGGTTCTCGAGCATGACGGGGCCAACCAGAGCCCCGTAAGCGATCTCGACCTCGAGCACGGACGGCGTGGCCTCGCGCGACGGCCGCACGAGACAGGCTCTGGCCAGTCGGGTGTACGTGCGTTCGAGCTGCAAGGTCCGGTCGGTCCGACCGTTGACGGGTTGAATGTCCTCGAAGGCCGCGACGACGGCATCGGCAGACGCGACCAGAGTGGACGGAGGAACCTCGGCATCTCGGTTTCGGGCCACCCAGGACCGGAAGCCGGCATGAAAATCCTCGAGACTCACCAGTGCAGCCTCATGGACCTCGTAGAATGAGCGCGTGAGATCCCACTGTCTGGCGGCCACCGAACGCATCCACACGCCTCCGATGACGACCCCCGCCATCAAGACGGCCATGACCCACTTGCCATTGTTCATCGTACGGGCTCCAGCACGTATTCGACGTAGATTTCCGGGGTACGCGCATCGAGATCGGTCCGCACGCGAAAAGGTACGGTCACCGTGCGGGATTCGTGAGGTCTGAGCCGGGTGACGGGAAACGCGCCGATGGGCTCGAAGGCCTTGCCAGCCACGGAAGGGCGAGTCGTGAAACGAGCCCGCAGGGACAGGGTGGAGCCCGTCATGTTCGACAACCGGAAGACCCCGGAGGCGCGCTCACCGAGCGGAGTCCGGACGGCCAGGATCTGGGGACCGAAATCGACCGGAAGCGTGGCCATCCCGCGAAAGTGGACATTGATCTCTCGCCGAGGTTCCGCACTCGCTGGAAGTGGAGAGACGACGACGGTCAATCCACTCAGGACGGCCAGCAAGGTAGCCCGGGACCGCGACACGAAGATGTCAGGCCAGGAGCGCAAGGCGGAGCACCTCATCCAGAAAAATGGCCACGAACAACCCTAGCAGATAGAAGATCGAAAACACGAACAACTTCTTGGAGCCGAGCTCGGAGGGGCGTGCCAGCAAAGCATGGGCACGCCAGATGAAAACGGCGCCCAGACCTGCAGCCGCGAGCAGATACAGCCATCCGCTGGAACCCACGAGCCAGAGGCCCAGTGAACACGCCACCGTGAGCCAGGTGTAAACCACCATCTGGAGGATGGTCGCTCGTTCGCCTGCCACCACGGGCATCATCGGAACACCGGCGCGCGCATAATCCTCCTTGCGGTACAGGGCCAGGGCCCAGAAGTGAGGAGGTGTCCACAGGAAGATGACGGCGAACATCAGCCAGGCCTCCAGGGAGACGTGGCCCGTCACGGCGGCCCATCCGATAAGTGGCGCCGTCGCACCGGCAGCACCACCGATCACGATGTTCTGAGGAGTCGAACGCTTCAACCACATGGTGTAGATCACCACGTAAAAGAAAATACTGAAAAGACCGAGAGCGGCGGCCAGCCATGTCGTATACATCGCGAGCAAGGCGACCGACAGGACCCCAATCGTGAGCCCGAAGCTCAGGGCCTGTGACGGACCGACGTGTCCACCCGGGATGGGACGCTTGCTGGTACGCTCCATGACCGCATCGATGTCCCGATCCCAGTAGTGGTTGAGCGCACTCGCTGCCCCTGCCGCCATGGCCGTACCGACGAGTGCCATGACCAGAACCAGAGGCTCCACGTGCCCACGACCGGCCATGAGAATGGCCGGCAAGCCCGTCACCAGCATCAGCATGACGATGGTGGGCTTCGTGAGCTGAAAATACTCACGCGCCAGACCGGACGGGGTGGGACGGGAAGAGACGTTGACGGCGCTCATGACATCACCGGGGCCGCAAGTGGCGCGTCAAGCTGGGCCATGGAACTCACGGTTGCGGCCGGACGGGCAGCGAGACCGTAAGCCAGCGCGATCGCCACGGCCAGCAAGATCTCGGCAAGACCGTTGTGCGCGGCCGAGACCGGCACCGGAATGTGCAAGAGCACATTGACGATTCCCAGCACCACCTGGGCCAGGACGACAGCGATGGCCACACGGCCGGCGAGCCGGACGTGGACGTCCGAATGCCTCCAGACCGCGGTACCGAGGCCCACGACGAGCAAGGCCACCAGGTACGCCCCGTACCGATGCGTCATGTGAATCCCCACGAAGCCCACCATGGGCGGGAACCACATCCCCTGGCAGGTCGGCCAGTCCGGACAGGCCCAGGAGGCATACTTGGTCGCCACCAGGCCCCCGAGCAGGATCTGGAGATAGACAGCGACTGCCGTGACGATTCCGAATACGCGCAGGCGACCCGAGGTGGGCGCAGGGGACCAACCACCGGCTTCCCGCAGAGACACGAGCATCATCACGATGAACATCGCATACAAGGCTGTTCCCGTGGCGAGGTGCATGGTGACGATCTGGAACTGGAGCATCTTGAGGACGGTCAGCGCACCGAGCACGATCTGGCCGGCGAGAGCCACGACGGCGAACAAGGCTGGCCCCAGAAGCCGGGACCGCAGGACGGGATGCCAGAGAATGAAGCCCAGCTGGACGAGAAAGACCGTCGAAACGCTACCGGCCACCATGCGGTGGAACCACTCGTAAAAGACCACACCCTCGAACTCGGGAATGACCTTGCCGTTACAGAGTGGCCAGTCGGGACAGGAAATCCCAGCGCCCATGAGGCGCGTGGTGGCCCCGAGGACGATGAGACCGAGGGTCAAGACGACCAGCGTCACGGGCAAGGGAGCGAAACGACGGAAAACGCGTCTGGCAGCGAGATCCTGGCCATCGACCTCACGCCCGGGGGAACGATCGGAAGCAGTCATGGCACGTCCTACTGAAAAACGGTGTGGAACAGGATCCGGTGCGCCACGAAAGCGATACCGAAGCTCACGCTGATGATCAGGGCAAGCACGAATCCAAGTCGGTTGTTGCTGTGACGCGTCGTATCGGGGACGCGGGGAGCATCGGTGGGGACCATGGGATCAACTCCTCTCCGGGGGAACCGTCGATTCCCCGGGCTGGGTGGCATAGAGGGTATATTGCAACGTGATCTCACGGGTCTCGCTGTCGAGCGTGGGATCGACCCAGAACTGGATCGGCTCGATTCGGGTCTCGTGAGGCTTCAGGGTCAATTTCTCGAAACAGAAGCACTGGATCTTGTGAAACTTCTTGTCTGCCCGGGCAGGCACGACGCTGTGAACGGCAACGAAATCGCGGGAACGGTCGGTCTCGTTGACGAAGCGGTACGAGACGACGCGGGTTTCGCCCAGACGCACCGTCGCCTTTTCCTCGACCGGTTCGATGGAAGCCGGGGTGCCGCTCGCGGTGATGCCGATGAACCGGACGTCCACGTTCCGGTCACCGACGGCGGTCGGCAACACGACTGCCGACGGGCGCTGGGGAATCGCACCGATCCCGTAGCGCTCGCAGATCAGCCGGTAAAGCGGAACCAGGGCCCATGCGAACACGCCCATGAACGCGAGAAGGAGCAGCAACAGGCCAGCCAGGCGGGCGTTCTTGCGACGGGTCTCGTGATCAAGGGCGTGTTCGAGGGACATGGTTCGGACGTTTCTAGCGAAGCGAGGGAATCTCGTCGAAATTATGCGCCGGAGGCGGCGACGAGACCGTCCACTCGAGGGTCTTTCCACCCCAGGGATCATCGGGGGCCTTCACGCCCTTGCGCCAGGAATAGATGACGTTGGCGATGAAGATGAACTGAGCAACCCCGAGCACGAACGAGGACACCGACTCGATGAAGTTCAGGTCGGCGAACTGCGGCAGGTACTGATAGTAACGTCGCGGCATCCCCATGATACCAAGGACGTGCATCGGGAAGAACGTCAGATTCATCGAGGTGATGGTGATCCAGAAATGGACCTTGCCCCACGTCTCGTCGAGCATCCGGCCCGTCATCTTGGGGAACCAGTAGTACAGCCCCGCGAAGATACCCAGCATCGAGCCGGCGAACAGCACGTAGTGGATGTGCGCCACGACGAAGTAGGTGTGCGTCAGCTGGAGGTCGACGGGAATCGAGGCCAGGAAGAGCCCGCTCAAGCCACCGATGAGGAAGAACGCCACGAAGGCGATCGCATACAGCGACGCCACCGTGAAGCGGATGTTACCGCCCCAGAGTGTCCCGACCCAGCTGAAGACCTTCACGCCCGTCGGCACAGCGATCAGCATCGTGAGGAACATGAACACCGTGCGGATGGACGCAGGAAGACCGGTCGCGAACATGTGGTGTGCCCACACGACGAAACCGAGGACCCCGATCGCCACCGACGAATAGGCGATCGCCAGGTAACCGAAGATGGGCTTGCCGGAAAAGACCGGCAGGATCTCGGAAATGATGCCGAAGGCCGGCAGGATCATGATGTAAACGGCA
>JBIIHZ010000209.1:0-4638 GCA_044235265.1 Candidatus Sericytochromatia bacterium | reverse complement strand
GGGGGAGGAGCGCCCATCGTCATCCCGAACCAGCTGGCCTGCATCGGGGCCATCTCCCACAGGGGCAGGTCGTCCGGATGGAGCATGACGGCACCCGCGTGGCGCTCGCGCAGGTCCGCCGTGGCACCCAGGTGGTCGAAGTGGGCATGGGTATGAAACAGGCCGACCAGGCGCAGACCATGCTTCTCGAGCACGGCCTCGATCGCCGGGGCATCTCCGCCGGGGTCGATCACCCAGGCTTCCTTCGTGCGCGTGCAGCCCAGGATGGTACAGTTGCATCCGAGAGGGCCTGCTTGCAGGTGCTCCACCACGGTCCAGTCGCGTGCCGTCACGAGGGTCTCCTTGTCGGGTCCGGCGCGTGGACCTCCACCGCCTGAAAGGATCTTGCCATGCAACGGGGCCCCCAGCCCGCCATCCGCGTCATGATGATGCCGAAGGACACCAACGGCTTCGGTACCATCTTCGGTGGCGTCATCCTGAGCCTGATCGACATCGCGGGAGCCGCCGAGGCGCGCTTTCATACGCGGCATCGCGTCGTCACGGTCGCGATGCGCGAGGTGGTCTTCCACCAGCCGGTCTACGTCGGGGATACCGTGAGCTGCTACACCGAGCTGGTGAAGAAGGGGCGGACGAGCCTCACGGTGAAGGTCATGGTCGAGGCCCAGCGAGCCAGCGATCCGTCCAGGACCGTCCAGGTGACGGAGGCCGAGACGGTGTTCGTCGCCGTGGCCGGAGACGGCACGCCGGTCCTCGTGGATGCCTGACGGGCCACCACAGGGCGGCTACAGGCCGGCGGCGATCGCGTTCACCAGCGTGCGCAGTGGATGCGCCGTGGCTCCCTTCGGCAGGTAGTCCCCCTCGTCCTCGAGCCAAGAAGGGCCCGCGATGTCGAGGTGCGCCCAGGGGGTGTCCCCGGCGAACCGCTGGAGGAACTTGGCCCCCGCGATGGCGTCGCCGCGGCGCTCATCGGCATTCTTGAGGTCCGCGATCTCCCCGTCTGCGAAGTCGTCGTAGACCTCCCACATGGGCATCGGCCAGAGCCGCTCGCCGGTCGTCTCGCTGGCAGCCATCAGGAGGTCCCGGATCCGGTCCTCAGGGGTGAACAGCCCGGTCACATGAGGGCCGAGGGCCACGATGATGGACCCCGTCAGGGTCGCCATGTCGAGCATGGCCCGCGGCTGGAAGCGGGACCTCGCATAACCGAGGCCGTCGCCCAGGATGAGGCGGCCCTCGGCGTCGGTATCGATGATCTCGACCGTGAGGCCCGCGTGGCTGGTTCGGATGTCGCCCGGACGCTGGGCTCCTCCGCCGGGAGCGTTGTCCGTCACGGGTGCCACGACCACCAGGTTCACGGGAAGCTTCAGCTCGGCTGCCACGGCGATCACCCCCAGGGCCGTCGCCGCGCCCGCCATGTCGGACTTCATCTCGTCCATGCCTTCGGCGGGCTTGATGCAGATCCCACCGGTATCGAACGTGACGCCCTTGCCGACCAGGGCCAGCGGGGGAGCCCCGGCTTCGCCCCCGGAATAGGTCAGCACGATCATGCACGGGGGTTCGGTGGAGCCCGCGTTGACGCCCAGGAGCAGTCCGCAGTTGAGGCGTTCGAGTTCGGCCCGGTCCAGGATCTCGCAGCCCAGTCCGCGCTCGGCCGCGAGCTTGCGGGCCTCTTCCGCGAACATGCTCGCCGTCAGGCGGTTGGACGGCCGGTTCGTGAGGTCCCGGACCCAGCGCGTCGCGCGCGCCAGCGCCGGTACGCGGTCCACGGCCGCCTCGACCGGTGTGGTCACGACCAGATCGATCCGTGCGATCTCCGGCTCGGGTTCGTCGCCCGAGCCCGTACCGCGATCCTCCGTGAAGGTGTACAGGGCCGAGTCGAGGGCGAGCGCGAGTTCCTCGAGGGAGCCGTCGAAGGCCGTCACATCGAGCACGACGTGCCGGCCCTCGAGGTCGCGCGCCTCGCGGATGGCCACTCCCGCCGCCCGTTTCCAGGCCTCGGAACCCCTGGCCTCTCCCAGCGCGACCCGGAGCCAGGATCGCCGGCCGGGGAGGCCCTGCAGGAGCGCCGTTTCGCGGGCCTGCAGACCCACACCCGCTTCCAGGGGGCCGAGTACCGGAGCCCAGGCAGGCCACGTCCCCGGTACGTCCGTGGGCTCGAAGGTGATGAGCGTGACCCCCTCCGGAAGGGGGGAGCCGGCGGCAAGCAGGTGAATCGACGTCACGTCTGGTCCTCGGTCGGGATGGGCGTCCCATCTTACCACGCACGAGGGCGCCGGGCGCCGTTCTCCGTCCGGCCGCCCTCAGGGACGGCTGGCGGGTTTCGTCGAGCCCGATGCGGGGCGACCGGTCCGCGTGGCGCCTCTGAGGGAGTCGAGGTCCGCGAGGATGCGCGCGTCATCCGGCATGCCCGTGTAGACACGCGCCACCAGACCCTCGGGGTCGATCAGGAACGCGACCCGGTTGGCGAACTGGAAGGGGCCGAACCCGCCATCCGCCCCGTACGCGCGGGCCACCTTGCCTCCCGTGTCGGACAGGAACGGGAAGGCCGCCGCACAGTGTCGCGCGAAGTCTCTCTGGGTCGAGGGCTCGTCATAGCTGACGCCCAGCACCTGGGCGCCGAGGGCCTCGAACCGGGGAAGATCCCGGCCCAGGGCCTTCATCTCGGCCTCTCAGCCAGGCGTGAAGGCGCGGGGATAGAAGGCCAGCAACACCCAGTGCCCCTGCCGGACCTCCTCGAGGCGAACCGCTTCGTCCCGGTCGGACATCAGCTCGAACTCCGGGGCTTTCTGCCCCGGCTTCAGCAGGTCGCTGGCCTGGACGGGACCGGCCGAGAGACCGGCGAGCGCGACCAGGCTCGCGAGCACGGCGTGAGGAAGCAGGCGTTTCCGGGCGTGACTGGACGACATGGGACCTCCTTCAGGAACGGGGTTCCCGGCTGACGAGATCGTAGGAGGACTGGGGTGGCAGCAGCGAAAAGCCGATCCCGTGGGCGCCGCTGGGGCGCGACGTGCCCGAGGGCGCAGGGTCCAGGCCCGTGGCTCGCTGGAGGTCCAGCACCACGACCGTCCCGGTTCCGGCCACCGAGGCCTGGGGTCCGGACACGACCAGGGCCGTGTCGGATGACAGGCCGAAAGCCACGCAGCCCGGAACGGGAAGGGCTTCGCGCAGCAGGACCTCCGGACCGTCAGGGCTCCAGACGCGCTTGTCGAGCGCCACGCGAGGCAGGCAGCCCAGGCCCGGCAGGTCGAACTCCTGCGGGTCGCCCGGGCTTCCGAAGTGCGCCCGTTCACCCAGGAGGCGGACGGCATTGCCGGCGGCCAGCACGGGGAGATTGTTTCGTTCCAGGTGTTCGACCAGGATCCGTCCCAGGTTTCCCTCGCTGGCATCGAGGGCCCGCAGCAGGCTGGCCCGGTCGTCTTCCAGGAGCATCACGCCGCGCGCCTGCTGCAGCGCGAGCGTGAGCACCCGCTCGGACAGCGTCAGGTTGGTTTCCGTCACGACCGACAGGGCGCCGCGCTTCAGGAGGGCCGTGCGCCACATGGCCATGCCCTGCACGGTGCGCTCGCCCGCGAGCATCAGGATCCGGGCCTGGTTGCCGCCGGCGATCTTCACGAACTCCGTGATCGGGGCCAGGTTCGCTCGCGGGACGTCCGAGCCCACGGCCACCGCGTAGGCCGTGCGGGGGGCTGGCTGTGGAGCCGGCTCGGGAACCTTGTCACCCGCGATGTTCTTCCACTTCCGGATGTAGGTGGCGCCGGGCAGCAGACGGTGCATGGTCGCCTTCCCGATGGCCAGGGGGTTACCCGGCACCACCTGCGCGGCATTGTTGAAGCGTGCATCGTCGACATCGAGGAGCGTCACGCAGCCGGAACCGGTGGCCTGGATGCTCTCGGGCATGATCACGGCCGCCGTTCCCTCGTCCACCCCGACGCCCACGGTGCCAGGGGAGCTGGCGATCGCCATCGACAGCCGGCCCAGCCGGACCTGTTCGCGGAAGTGCGTATCGATCAGGACACCTTCGAGCAGCCCCAGGCCGGGGCGCATCTCGAGGCCCGGCAGGCCCTGGACGTCCCGTCCGTAGCCAAGGGTGATGGCCCCCTGGCTGGTCCCGGCCGCGATGTATTCCTGCCCCCACACCATGGCCCCGGCGCTCGTTCCCGCCAGCACGGCACGACGCAGCCACGAGGTCTGGATGGCCCCGTGAAGGGCCGTGTTGCTCAGCAGATCGACCAGGCGGCGCTGGTCCCCTCCCGTGAAGAACATCAGGTCGGCCAGCGCGATTTCCCGGGTCGGCCCGCTCTCGTCGGCGCTCTCGCGATCCACCACCGTGAGCTGGGCGACGTCCCTGACCCCCTCGTCCGAGAACATCCGGGTGTAGCGAGCGAGGCTTTCCTCCGGGGCATCGGACGCTGCCGGGATCACCAGCACCCGGGTGTCCTGCTCTCCCGTCAGACCCGCGAAATCGCGAGCCAGACCGGGCGGTTCGGCTCCTCCCCCGAATGCGATGAAGGCCCCCGTCGAGGTCGCAGCCAGGGTTCCCATGGCGGAGAGACCGCTCACGGTCAGGGTACAAGCCAGGATGATCCCGGATCTTCCGGCTCGCGCATCTCGGGCCACGTCGTCTCGATCCTCTCTGCTCAC
>JBIIHZ010000208.1:0-4644 GCA_044235265.1 Candidatus Sericytochromatia bacterium | reverse complement strand
GTCCCGACCTTGCCCGTCGGCCAGTCGATCTCGCGGCTCCCGCAGGCCACGAGGCTCGCGAGAGCCAGGAGCCTCAGCGGCAAGCCATGGTATCGACGGAATTCGGCTCGGATCGGGAACACGGGAACCTCGCACGGCACGCAACTGGAAGCCATAATGGAGCCGGTCGAGCCCGGATGTCCACCATCGTGGCGGCTCGCACCCGTCGCCCGGTTTCGACGATCGTTCCAGGAGGCCCGTTCTTGAAAGCTCCCTCAGCCCGGCACCTCGAGCAGCTGCTGCGCATCGTGCCCGACCACCCGCGCCCCGGCATCCAGTTCATCGATATCATGCCGTTGCTGGCCGACCCCGGCGCGCTCCGGTCGACCATCGATGCGCTCGCGACGCCCTTCGAGGCGAGCCCCGTCGACCGCGTCGTGGCGATCGAATCGCGTGGATTTCTGCTGGGAGCCGGCCTGGCCGCGCGACTCGGGGCCGGTCTCGTGGCGCTCCGCAAACCGGGCAAGCTCCCGGGCCTCACGACCCGGGTGTCGTACGCGCTCGAGTACGGTGAGGATGCGCTGGAGGTCCAGCAGGACGCGCTCCGTCCGGGCGATCGGGTCCTGCTGGTCGACGACGTCCTCGCGACGGGTGGAACGGCGGGTGCCGCGCTGAAGCTCATCCAGGAGCTGCAGGGGGAGGTCGTGGGGGTCGCGTTCCTGATCGAGCTTGCGGCGCTGGGGGGACGGGCACGTCTGGGCGACGTGCCCCTCCACGTGGTGCTCGAACGGTGATGCACGGCCTGCACGAATCGAACTGGCACAGAGCAGTGGCCTCGACGCTCGTGCTCCTGACGTGGGTGGTGGTGACCTGCTGGATGCTGAGCCCCTTCGCGGATGGCATCGTGTGGGCCCTCGTCCTCGGTGGCATCACCTGGCCGGCCTACAGGGCCCTCCGGTCGCGCCTCGACGATCGCCACGCGCTCGCGGCCAGCCTCATGACCCTGCTCGTCCTGCTGTCGGTGGCCCTGCCCGTCACCTGGCTCGTCTCGCGGGCCCTGGCTGAGGCCGTTCCGGCGCTGAACGCCATGGCCTCGATGCTCCACGCCCCGCTGAACGTGCCGGCCTGGAGCGAAAGGTGGCCCTGGATACGGCCCCTGCTGGAGCGCGGAACCGCGGAACTCACCCAGCTGGAGCCCTCCGAACTCGTCAGGACGTTGTGGCCTCGCGTGGCCGCACCCGGCACGGTCGCGCTGAAGTCCCTGGGCGGCGGCCTGCTGCAGGCAGTCGTCACGGTCTTCACCCTCTTCTTCGTCTACCGCTACGGGGACAGCTACCGCGAACAGACGGCCGCCGTGCTCCGCTTCTGGCTGGGCGATCGTGCGGACCGGCTCTGGAACCCCATCAAGCACGCGATGCGGGCAGTCTTCGCCGGGGTCATCCTGGCCGCCACGGCCCAGGGCCTGGTGGCCGCACTCGGCTACGTCATCGCAGGCCTGAAGGCTCCGGCCTTGCTGGGAGGCATCACGGCGATCGCCGCGATCCTGCCGTTCGGGGCCGTGCTCGTGTGGGGAGGGGCCGCGCTGAGCCTCTACCTGGCCGGTGCCACCTGGAAAGCGCTGTTCCTCGTCGTGTGGGGCCTGGCCATCGTCAGCACGGTGGACAACGTCGTGAGGCCGCTGGTCATCAGCGGCACGGCACGGCTGCCCTACCTCCAGGTCTTCTTCGCCTTCCTCGGCGCGGCCACGCTGTTCGGCAGCATCGGCCTGTTCATCGGGCCCGCCATGCTGGCTGTATGGCTCGTCCTGTGGGAAGAATGGGCGCAAGGCGGACGAAACACGGTATGATGTGTCGTTGTGACGTGGATCCGGAAGGAGAGATGGATGCCCCGGCTGGCCGAATATCTCGAGGCGAGTGGTCCAGGACTCCAGGACATCGTGTTCCAGTCGCTCGACCGGGCGCGCCCCACGACGGCAGCTCCGGGGCTCTGGCAGCGGCTCGCACTGGACGTCCTCGACTGGGACCACCTCGAACGGCAGCTCGTGGAGCTTTCCACCCTCGAACGTGATCTCCTCGACGTCTGCCTCTTCTCGGCGACGGGCGCCTCCGACCGCGAGTTGCTCGATCTGTCCCGGCGCCTGGGCGCCGAGCGCGGAACGGCCCAGGAAGCGCTGTACACGCTTTCTCGCACCGGCCTGGTGGTGTGCACCCGCGGCTGGAGCAACGACATCGTCTGGATCGTGCCGGACGACCTGGCCGATCGTCTCG
Organism: Candidatus Sericytochromatia bacterium; assembly: GCA_044235265.1. Taxonomy (GTDB): domain Bacteria; phylum Cyanobacteriota; class Sericytochromatia; order S15B-MN24; family UBA4093; genus JAYKJE01. The sequence continues at coordinate 2,398 of JBIIHZ010000208.1, read as the reverse complement.
TGGAGGTCCGCAGGCCGCACGCCGAGACGTGGGTGCCCCGGATCGAGGCGCCTGCCAATGCTCAGCCTCTTCCCGAAGCTGCGATCCTGCGCGACCTGCTGGCGCTGATCGTCCTGTGCGAGCGAGAACCGCTCCAGGTCACGCAGCAGACGGGGCTCCTCTACAAGCGCGCGCTCGAAAAGACCGTGCTGCCCCGCTTCGAGGTCAAGGAGCGACTCCCTGCCGATGGCAGTCATCCGCCGCGGCTGAGCTGGATGCTCGAGTTCGCGCTCTCCAGCCAGCTCCTGGTGCGCCAGGAGAATCGCCTGACGCCGACGGCCACACTCCAGGGCTGGCTCGCCCTCTCGCCGCTCGACCAGGCGCGCGTTTGCTTCAACTTCTGGAGCAACCGGACGCTGCGCTCCGCCCAGCGCCAGGAACATCGCGTGCTCGTCCGACTCCTCCAGACCCTCGATGCCTCGGTGTGGTACGACGCGGCCGGAATGCTGCCCCGGATCGAACACTGGTTCGGCAAGCCGGCCCAGTTCCCCGTGGAGGCCTTCCGAGGTCTTGCGATGCTGGGCTTCATCGACTGGCATCACTCGGCGGGGACGACCTTCCGGCTCACGGAGCTGGGGCACGCCGTCCTGCGCACCGTGCAGCGCGAGGAAGCCTCCGGAGGCTGGGCCGGTCCCGAAAGCGAGACTGTCGTCGTGCAGCCGAATCTCGAGATCCTGGTCGGTCCCGAGGTCAGCCTGACGTTGCGATACCAGCTGGAGCAGGTGTCCGAATTCGTGCGCTCGGATACGCTCACGACCTTCCGGCTGACGGAGGAGGCCCTGCACCGGGCCCTGGAACGCGGCTGGACCGTCGACCGCGTCCTCGAGATCCTGGCATCCTGCACCAGCACGCCACTGCCCCAGGCCCTCGAGGTGATGCTGGCCGACTGGGCGGCACGCCACGGGCGACTGTCCTTCTGGGACGTCCTGGTCCTGCGCGTCTCCGAGCTCGGACTCGCCCAGGAGCTGGCCCAGCATCCGGCGATCGCCCCCTACGTCAAGGCGAAGATCACGCCTCAGGACCTGGTCGTGGCCCGCAAGGACCATGCGGCCCTCGTGGAAGCCCTCCAGGAGATGGGCCACACCCTGCGCGGGGGGATCATCCAGGTGGATCAGGATCCCGCGGCGGCAACGGCCAAACCCCGGAAGACGGACACGCTCGTCCAGGACTTCGGACAGGTCCAGCGGATGCCGGTGGCGATCAACCACCAGGTGCCCCGGCCCTCGTCCGCCCGACGCACGGGTCCGCTGCGGCGTCGCACGCGCGGAGGCCGGGACCTGCCCAGCGAGGCCGTCGCGACCCTCGTGCAGGAAGCCATCCAGGAAGCACGCCACCTCGAGATCGAGTACTTCGCGCCCACCTCGGGGCGGACGCGCCGCACGATCGAGCCGCGTCAGGTCCACGGGGACGAGTTGCAGGCCTTCTGTCACCTCAAGTCGGACGAGCGCCGCTTCGCGATGGCCAACATCCTGGAAATCTGGATGCTCGAGGGATGACTCCCTGGCTCGTGAGCCTGGCGACGGGATCCGTGATGGCCCCGGTCTGGCTGACGGTGGCCGATTCCGAACGACCGTCGCTGGTCGGACGACCCGCGAAGACCTCGTGGCTGGCGCGCGTCCCTGAGGGACGCCCCGCGCGTCTCGAGCTCGAGCTCTCGCCGCCGACCCCCCTTCGGCTGATCGTGCTCACGGGGCTGATGCCGGGTGACGCGCCCGACCTCGCGTGTACCGTCACCGATGCCTCCGGGTCCGTGGCCCGGCGCACCTGGCCGGGAGCCAGGACCGAACCGCGGCTGACCATCCCCCTGGGCTCCCTGGGTGCCGTCCGGTACGTGGCGATCGCGGCCTCGCGCTCGGTCCCGGGACCTCCGGTGGCGATCGAGCGGATCGTGGGCTGGACGGCCAGCGAGCCCTCACGGGACGTCAGCTGGCCGGAACTGGCACGGCCCGTGCCGCGGCTGCACGGGCTGGTGATCGAACCCGGCCCGCTGCCCTCACGGGGCGTGGTCGTGGGTGAAGCCCTGCCCGCGACGGGAACCGTGACGGTTGACGGTCGGGCGTGCCGGGTGGTCGCGAGCACCTCCACGCAGCTGCTCTGTGCCTGGTCCGGGCCTGTCCCCAACCTCCCCGTCCAGCTGGTCCTGAGCGGCGGAACGACCCCTCTCACCCGCCGCGTGCGGGCCGTGCGACGACCGGTGGTCTGGCCGCCTGCCCGGGAAGAGGGGGCCCAGCCATGAAAGACGACGTGACCGGGAGCTGGTTCCCCCCGATCGCCGGGATGCTGCCCGGTCCGGGGACGGAGCGCGATGCGCTCGCGGAGCTGCGGATCCGACCACGCAAGCCCGTCGAGCGCCCGACTT
>JBIIHZ010000207.1:0-4661 GCA_044235265.1 Candidatus Sericytochromatia bacterium | reverse complement strand
AGCGCTCGCGAAATTCCTGAACGACAACTCGGCCAACGTCCTCGCTGGCAAGCACGTCGTGCCGGCCGCCATGCTCGGGGTCAAGTCCTCGACGGAAGTGGGAACCTGGAAGGCCCCTGCCGTGAAAAAGGATGTGCGCAAGGCCTTCGCCGTGGCCACCTGCATCGGCTGCCACCAGAGCGAGACCGGGACGTTCTTCCTGCACGTCACGAACCGTTCGGCAGGAGCAGAAGCCGGCATCTCGAGCTTCGTCAGGAACATCGACCTGCCGGCCCGCGCCAAGGATCTCGCCAGCCTGATCTGATCGACGGAAAACAACCCGAGGGACGGCCTGCCAGTCAGGCCGTCCCTCGAATCATTGAAGCCCGGTGCCCGCCGGTGATGGACCCACATCCAGAATCCATGCTCACCACCGCGAGGTTCCTGCGCAAGCAGGAACGAGCCCCAGGCCCACCACCGCGAGGTTCCTGCGCAAGCAGGAACGAGCCCCAGGCCCACCACCGCAAGGTTCCTGCGCAAGCAGGAACGAGCCCCAGGCCCACGTCCGCGAGGTTCCTGCGCAAGCAGGAACGAGCCAACTTTCAAGGAGGGGAGCGACGGTCCACCGGGAGGCGAATGGCGAGCGCGCCCGCAGCGGACGGGGCGAAGCGTACTGGAAGTACGTGAGCCACGTTCGCGAGGACGTAAGCCGCCAGGCGCCCGCGGTGGACCGTCGCAGTGGGAGCGGCGGGAGTCGAACCCGCAAGGCCAGAGCCGGGCGATTTTAAGTCGCCTGCGTTTGCCATTTCGCCACGCTCCCGTGGCCGGCGTCAGGGGGCCGGCGAGGGGGTCGGATCGAGGAAGCGCACGGGCATCTCCCCGGGCCGCGTGAGCCCGAGGCGCTCCCGCGCGATGCGTTCCACTCCCGAGAGGGTTCGTGAATCCGCGATGCGATCGCGGAGTTCACGCTCCCGGGCGCGGGCATGTGAGACCTCTGCATCCAGGATACGCGCCTGACGGAGCAGGTGGTACTCCTGGATACCGAGATGGGCCAGGCTGATGCCGAGGTAGACGCAGATGCACCAGCCCACGACGGGCCAGGTGAACCAGGCCCACAGGCGATCGAGGCTGAAGCGGTGGCGTCGACGTGGCACGGGCCCCTCCGAGATCCGGCTGACGGTACCAGTCTAGCGGAGGGCCGAATCGCGATCGAGGGGATCCGTCACAGGTGAGGTGGCGAGAGCCACGTGCCAGGCCTGGGGGAGGCGCGCGATCGCCCGGACACCGGCACCGATACGGGCATAGGCCGTGCGCGAGACCTCACCGGCGCCGCAGGCTGGACATTCTCCGGACTCGGGAACGTCGGCCGCGCCACAGCGGCCGCAGGCCACGAGGGGGTGGGCGAAGGCGATCGCCTGACAGCCGGCCTCGCGGGCGCGCCGGAGTTCTTCCGCCAGCCGGGTGGAATCCTGGCCCCGGTGGGCGAGAGGAATGACGGCGACGGCCCCACGCGCGACGAGGCGCTGGGCCTCGCCCTCGGCGGCGAGGACGCCGGGGGCGAGGGAGGCACCCGAACCGTAGATGGGACGATCCGTGAGGCCGGCCACCTCGCCGAAGTCGCGGCGATCGCAGGCAGGGAAGCGCGCGGCGGCGTCCTCGTCGGTGGAACCATCGAGGACGAGGACGAGATCGTGCTTCTCGGAGGCGGAGGCCAGTCGGCGACGGAGGCCTTCCAGCCAGCCCCGCGCGATCTCGCGAGCCGCAAGGGACGCCGGTTCCTCGCCAACCCAGGCCTGGACGGCCTCGGCGAGACCGGCGATCGCCACCCAGGCCGTGCGGGAAGACCGAGGCAAGGCGTGGGCAGCCAGGAAGGGTTGGTCGAGTTCACGCAGGTCGGCCGTCGCTTCGATGCGATGGCGGATGGCGCTCACGGCCAGGCGGATCTGCCGGTCGAGGACGGTCTCGAGATCGAGGCCGTCGTGACGGGCGCGCAGGACGGACCGGACGAGGTTCACGGTGACGCGGGCGGCGACGAGCGGTTCAGGCTCCTCGCGCAAGAGGACGAAGGTAGGCTGGAGACGGGTCGAGGCGAGACGCAGGGCCTGGGCCAGGACGGGGTCCGTGGGGCCGGAAAGCGGGTCGACGTGAAAGCGGATCTCGAGCGCCGTGACGGGCTCGACTCGTTCGAGCGCCGCGAGACAGGCGCGGGCGATGCGGGCCGCGGTGGGGTCCGTCGAGGCGCCGACCCCGAGCACGGCCAGGGTGGAACGACCGGCACGCGGGCTGGCCAGGACGTTGAGCCAGGTGAACATCCCGACGAAGGCCTCTTCCAGGGCGAGGTCGGTCACCGCGGTGCCGCCGAGCGCCTCGGCCCAGGCGAGGTCGAGAGCGGGGACCCGCACGGGGCCGGCCACCTCGCGAGCGGCGAGCTGGATGGCCATCGCCGTGAGCATGGCCATGCCCTGCGGGGTCACGCCGGGTGGCACGATGCCGCCCTCGGCGACGAGCCCCTCCCGGAGCAGGCGGGCGAGAGGCAGGGTCACTGCATGGGGGGCGATCGCCTGGAGGGGCAGATCCGAGACATGGATGTCGCCGCGCAGGTGGGCCTCGACGAGCTCCTCCGGCAGGAGGCGCTTGAGAGCGAACTCGGTGCTGGCGGTCCAGCCGATCCGTGAGAGCTTGTCGGCCGCGCTCGTGGGAACGCCCGTACGGGCGTCGTCCGCGAGGATGTCCTCGACGGTGTCCATCAGCTCGGTCTTGGCCTCGCGGATGCGGCTCCGACGGGCCCGGTACAGGATGAACGAGCGCGCCATCCGGACCTGCCCCTGCTGGATCAGGACGCCCTCGAGCACGTCCTGGACCGACTCGACGGACGGCACGACGCCACGATCCAGGGCGGACAGCTCGGCGAGGACGCGCTCGACGAGCGGCTCGAGGATGGCCGGGGTGGCTTCCTGGACGGCCTGCGCCGCCTTGGTGAGAGCTCGGACGATCTTGCCCGGATCGAAGGGTACGATCCGACCATCACGCTTGCGGATCTGCTCGGGGAGTACAGGAGACATGAAACCTCGCTCAGAGGGGCTGGACTTCCTGGAGGGTGCGAAGCTCGTGGACGAAGTCCGCGATGCTGGCGAAATGACGGTACACGGAGGCGAACCGCACGTAGGCCACCTCGTCGAGCGCCCGCAAGCGCTCGAGCGTGAGTTCCCCGATGGCCGAGGCCGGGGCTTCGCGCTCGAAACGGCGGATGAGCTCGGTCTCGATCCCGGCGACCAGGTCCTCGATCTGTTCGGGCTTGACCTCGGTCTTCACGCAGGCGCGGAGCAGACCCGTCGCGAGCTTGCGGGGATCGAACGGCTCCCGGTGACCATCCCGTTTGAGGACCATCAGGGGCAGGATCTCGGCACGTTCATAGGTCGTGTAGCGGCGGCGACAGGTCTGGCACTCGCGACGACGACGCAGGCAGGTGTCGTCCTCGAGCATGCGACTCTCGAGAACGCGGGAATCGGGGGCCTGACAGTGGGGGCAACGCATGGTGCACCTCGGGTGGGGACGTTAACATTCTAGGTAGGCACATGAGGGCTGTCGAGTGAAGACCGCCCCCGGGCCCGCGGAGGTGCCATGAAGCTCACGTTCGACTCCCCCCTTCGACCGGTCGACCGCACGGCCCTGGAACAGGCCCGGACCCTGGCCGAGACCAGTCCGAGACACCGAGGACTGGTGCGTTACCACGAGCATGACGAGCGTATCCAGCGGATGATCAACGTGCTGCGCCCCGAGAGTTACGTCCGACCGCACCGCCACGCCGAGCCCGCGAAGACGGAGATCTTCGTGATCCTGGCCGGCCGGGCCCACGTGGTACGACTCGACGAGGCGGGGATGCCCGTGGAAAAAGTGACCCTGGTCGCCGGCCAGGCATGCTGGGGGGTCGAGATCGCTCCGGGAACCTGGCACACGGTGGTCCCGGGGCGGGAGGGAGCAGCCCTCTACGAGATCATCGAGGGCCCGTTCGACGCGCGCACGCATAAAGAATACCTGGCCGGCACACCGGACGAGGGCTCGACCGCAGGTCTGACCCGACTCGAGGCCTGGCGAAACTGGTGCGAGGAAGCGAGCGACCTGCCGGAGTTGTGATCGGACTCGCTGCCTTGCCCGGGAAGGCTCGTTAAGATCCGTTCATCATGGACAGACAGGACGAGCTCGACCTCTTGGGGATCCCCGGCTGGCACGCGTGCCGCAAGCGCCTCGCGTCGCGCCCGGGCGTTCATGCCATCCGGGCAGAAGCCTGGCTGCCGCGTCTCGTGGTGACGGCCAATGGTCTGATCGACCGCGCAAGACCGGGCAGCATTCTCGCCTGGTACTCCCCGGTCGAGGAAGACGGTACGATCCTGTATCGCATCGAGACGCGTGGCCTGGATGCGACGAGCCTCGAGGCGCTGCTGGGATATCTGCGCCTCGAACCCGTCAAACTCGATCAGGCGTGAGCCGTCTCGTGCTCCAGCCAGCGCACGCGGGCGATGGGGCCAAAGGCCGTGGCGCCCTTACCGGGCTCCTGGACGAAAAAGTATCCCTCGAGCAGCTTGTAGACGTGCTCGGGCTCGTACCGCGAGACCGTCACGGCAGGCAATTCGCGCCGATCGGCGCGATTGGCGTCCCAGGTCCAGAGCGGGCCGAAGCCAAGG
>JBIIHZ010000206.1:0-4676 GCA_044235265.1 Candidatus Sericytochromatia bacterium | reverse complement strand
GATGCTCACCCCCGATCCGTTCGGTCGAGCCATCGCCTCGCAGGCCTTGGCCTGGGGGGCCATCGATGGGGGGATCGCGGCCTGGGGAGCTCTCCAGCCGGGCGGTGTCCAGGACCCTGCCCGGCGACAGGAAGACCTCGCCAGGCTGTTCGGCCTGAATGCGCTCCTGGATGTCGGTTACCTGGCCCTGGGAGCCTGGCTGGCCAGTTCCGAACGCCCGGATCAGCGCGGACACGGGACGGGAGTGCTCATCCAGGGGATGTTCCTGCTGGTCCTCGATGGCCTGCGGACCTGGCAACTCTGGCCCCGCTGAGGGTCACCTGATGCACCCGTCTCCGGTCTTCGATGACGCGCTCGCCTCGCTGGATCGGCCCGAACCGGGCCCCAGACGGTGGGTGTTCGTCCCGTATGACCAGCTCTCGGACGAGGTGGGTATTTTGGCCCGCGAAGCACCCGGACGGACCGGTATCGTCCTGGTGGAGTCGGCCTGGAAACCCGCCCGTCGCCCGTATCATCCTCAGAAGCACGCGCTCGTGCTGGCCAACCAGCGCCACTTCGCTCTCGAGCAGGCTCGACGAGGCGTTGCCGTGAGGATCGTCCGGCATGACGGGCCCTACCGGGAAGCCCTCGAACAGGTGCTGCCCATCACCGGGCCTCTGGTCATGATGGAGGCCGCCGAGCGGGAACTCAGGGCCGACCTGGCTCCTCTGATCGCTCGCCGGGATCTCCGGATTCACCCGCACGAGGGCTGGCTCACGACCCCGGACGACTTCGTGGCAGCAGGCGGACCGCCCTTCCGGATGGACGCCTTTTACAGGGCCGTCCGCCGAAGGACGGGCATTCTCATGCAGGATGGCAAGCCCCTCGGGGGCAAGTTCTCGTTCGATACCGAGAATCGTGAGCCCTGGAAGGGTCAGCCACCGGCGCCCAGCCCGCCGACGTTTGCGCCCGACCCCGTCACCGAGGAGGTCGGAGCCCTCGTCCGGCGCGTGGTGGGTCCGCATCCCGGTCGGCTCGACCTGACGACCCTCCCCGTCACGAAGCAGGATGCCGAGCGACTGTGGACCTGGGCCTGCGAAGCCTGCCTTCCCCATTTCGGTCCGTTCGAGGACGCGATGTCCCGGCACCACCGGGGACTGTTCCATTCGCGAGTCTCGTCCCTCATGAACCTTCACCGCCTGTTGCCGGGCCGCATCGTCCGCGACGTGCTCGCCCTGGACCTGCCCCTGGCGAGCCTGGAGGGTTTCGTCCGCCAGGTGATCGGCTGGCGAGAGTTCGTCCGCCACGTGCACCTCGCGACGGATGGCTTCCGGACCATGCCGGGTCGGGATGGGTCGTGGCAGGATGTTCCCGTCCGGGAGATGCCCGGTGACGGCGGCTTCTCGGGCTGGTCCGGCCAGGCCTGGACTGCGTCCACGACGGATGGCCTCGACGGGGGAGCAGATCCCGCGTTCCTGGGGGCTCACCATCCCGTGCCGCCCGCGTACTGGGGCAAGGCGTCCGGGCTCGCCTGCCTCGACGACGTCGTCGAGGCGGTCTGGGCCGAGGGGTACAGCCACCACATCACCCGGTTGATGGTGCTGTCGAACCTCGCCACGTTGCTGGACGTCTCGGCACGCGACCTGACGGACTGGTTCTGGGTGGCCTACACGGATGCGTTCGACTGGGTCGTGGAACCCAACGTCCTGGGGATGGGCACGTTTGCCACTGGTGACCTGATGACGACCAAGCCCTACGTCTCGGGGGCCGCCTATCTGGCCCGGATGGGAGATCACTGCGAGGGCTGCACCTTCGATCCCCGCAAGACCTGTCCCATCACCCGCCTGTACTGGGCGTTCCTCTCTCGCCACGCCGATCGACTGGCAGGCAATCCGAGAATGGCCGTTCCCCTGGCCTCGCTGAGGAAACGGTCGGCCCCGGATCGCGAGCAGGACGCCCGGGTAGCCCGGATCGTCATGGAGACGCTGTCGCGCGGTCAACGCCTCACGCCCGGGGACCTGTCCCCGGAGGCTCAGGAACGGTTATTCTGAATCGCATCCCGCACCCTGAAAGGAACCCCGTCATGTCCAGACTTCACGTGCTGATTCCCGGCGGTACCGGCGGCATCGGGCTCGCGCTCGCTCGGCGCCTCGTGGCACACGGGCATGCCGTGGGACTCTTTGCCCGGGACGGAGCGAAGCTCGAGGCCGCCGTGGCCGAGCTCGGCTCCGCGGCGATCGCCATCGCCGGCGATGCGCGCGAGGAGGCCGACTGCCAGCGCGCCGTCGCCACGATGCTCGACACGTACGGGGCCCTCGACGGCGTGGCGCACGCCATCGGGTCGATCGTGCTGAGGCCGCTTCACTTGACGCGGCTCGAGGACCTCCAGGCCGCGCTGGACGTGAACGTCCGGACGCTGTTTCTCGTCATGAAGGCCTGCCTCAAGCCCATGATGGACCGGAAGTCGGGGAGCATCGTGGCTTTCGGCTCGGTGGCCGGTCAGACGGGCCTCAGCAACCACGAGGCGATCGCCGCGGCGAAGGCCGCCGTCGCGGGCATGGTCCGAAGTGCGGCGATCACCTATGCCCCCTACGGCATCCGGGCCAACACGATCGCCCCGGGGCTCGTGGACACGCCGCTGGCGGCCCCCATCACGCGCTCGGCACCCGCACGCAGCGCCTCCGAAGCGATGCACCCCCTGGGGCGGATCGGCACGCCGGACGAGGTGGCCAGTCTGGCCGAGTGGCTCCTGGGTCCGGACTCCGCCTGGATGACGGGACAGGTGCTGGGACTGGATGGAGGCATGAGCGCCGGGGCGATGCCGCCCCGGCGCCCGGGATGATGACGGGGCTGGGCCCGCGAGCCGCTAGTGGACGTCCTTGCGGGCCTGCTCGATGACGTGCGGCACGGTTCCTGACTGGATGAAGTTGATGAGCCAGGCAGGCAGCCAGGTATCGAGGTCTGCAGCGACGCGGTAGGAAACCAGGGTCTTCTTGGCGCCAAGCTCCCGGGTCGAGTAGGATCCGCGCTGCTCCTTCACGTTCCCGCGCTCGAGTTTCCACTCGATGAAGCGGCGATCGCGGTTGGCGAACAGGTAGAGGTTGAACTCGCGCTGTCCGATGGGCCAGGGCAGGCTGAGGTCGTAATGGGCCCGACGCCACATCTCGGCGCGGTTCTCCTGGACGACGTCGATCTTCTTGATCGCGTTCTGGAACTTGCGCGTGTTCTGGACATCCGCATAGTACTCGAGGATGTCTTCCCAGTTGGCGTTCACGATACCCATCGCCGTGAACTCGTTGACGCTGGAATTCGGAAGCGTCCGGCTCGTGGTGATGATCTCGCCCTTCTCGAGGCGCGCCATCTCGGCATCGTTCGGGGACCCGAAGAACGGCTCGGCCATCCCGGGACCGACGAGGCCCATCACGCAAGCGGCAGAGGTGATCAGGGCAGCGAAGAGGGACTTGTGGAACGACATGCGAACTCCTAGCTGTAAGGACTGGACGCGCGGGCAGATTGTAACATGCGTCCGCTGGAGATGGTGCGAACGAGGTTCCAGGCCACTCGCGTGGCCAGGGTGGCGGCGGTGATCTGGGGATTGACCCCCAGTGACGTGGGAAACAGGCTCGTGTCGGCCACCAGGAGGTTCTGCACCCCGTGAACCCGGCCTGCGTGGTCGCAGACGCCCTGGCCGGGGGGGCCCATGGGTGCCGTACCCATCTGGTGAGCCGAGAACAGGGCGAAGCGGCATGGCTCCATGCGCAGCCGGTCGATTGCGGCCAGATCCTCCGTTCTCGTGACGGGTGCCGCATCCGCGTGCGGGATGACGACTTCCCGCGCCCCGGCAGCGAGGTAGATACGCGCCAGTTCGACCCAGCCCTTGCGGATCCGTGCCGCATCGCGGGGATCCAGCTCGTAGTGGACGGCAGGAGTCCCGTCTGGCAAGGCCTCTACGCGACCGCGACCGTCGTCATGCGCCAGGACGATCGCACCGGCGAGATGATCATAGGCAGTCATCAGCCGCTCGAGCTCACGTCCCATACGCATGGAACTGGCTGCCAGCAGGCCGGGGTACGCGAAGACGTTCTCGAGCAGGATGCCATCCGAGGCCCATTCGGACACGTGCGTGGTGTAGTGAATGCCGCGATGCGCGTGAATCGGTTCGTCGAAACGCGCGATCACGGCACTCGTCGGGTGCAGCGTCAGGTTGTGACCTGCCCGGGGAGCCAGACCGCTTCTCTGGAGCAACATCGGGGTGCCGATGGCCCCACCCGCGACCACCACGTGACGCGCCGCGATCCGGAAGGGATGACGTTCTCCCGTCCGCTCATCGTGGAGTTCGCCCTCGATCCCGGTGACGACGTTTCCACGCGACAGGATGCGATCGACTCGCGCTCCGGGCAACAGACGTGCACCGTGATGCAGGGCCCGGGGCACGTAGGTCACCAGCATGGTCTGCTTGCGATCGTAGGCGCATCCGAGCATGCAGAAGCCACTCTGGAGGCACTCCGTCCGGTTGTGTTCGAGCACTCCGGCCGCGAGGCCGAGGGCTTGCGCCCCGGCGAGCAACTTCTGGCCGGCCGGCGGGACCATGGCCGCGGGAATGGGCCGGACGTTCAGGACATGCCGGACCTTCCTCAGCGCCCGCGGCAGGTCGTCGTCGAGCAGTTCCGGAAGACCGTGGTCGGAGGCCCAGCGCG
>JBIIHZ010000205.1:0-4688 GCA_044235265.1 Candidatus Sericytochromatia bacterium | reverse complement strand
GATGGGTGTCCTGCAGGGCACCGGACAGGATCTCGGAGGCCGAGGCCGAACCGCCGTCGACCAGCACGACCACGGGCTGCCTGGCCGGCACGACCGGTGCGCCCGGTCCGCGGAGCTTCTCGGAGAATCCCTCGCGGTCGACGATCTGGACGACGGTCTCCTTGCCGATGAACATCGAACCGATGGACACGGCGTTGGGGAGCAGCCCGCCCGGATTGCCCCGGAGGTCGAGCACGATGCCGGGAGCCGACTTGAATTTCTTGAGGGCGTCCCGCATCTCGCTGTCGGCGTTCTCGGCCATGAAGGTCGACAGCCGGATGTAGCCGACCCCGCCGGCCAGTTCCCGGACCTTGACGGCCTTGGTGGCGATGGAGTCGCGGACGATGGCCACCGGGAAGGGTTTCTCGGGGCCGCGCTGGATCGTCAGCGTCACCTTGGTGCCCTTGTTGCCCCGGATGAGCGTGACCGCCTCCTCGATGGCCATGGTCTTCGTCGGCTTGCCATCGATCTCCACGATGAGGTCACCGGACTTGAGGCCGGCCTTGGCGGCAGGCGTATCCTCGAGGGGAGCGATGACGGAGAGGTGCTTGTCCTTGTTCATGCCGATCTGGATGCCGATGCCGAAGAAGGCACCGCTGCGCTCATCCTGCATCGACTGGAAGGCCTTCGGTTCCATGAACCGCGTGTAGGGGTCGTCAAGGGATTCCAGCATCCCGCGGATGGCAGCGTACTCGAGCCTGGAGTCGTCGATCTTGCGGTCGATGAACTCCTCGCGCAGCAGATCGTAGACCTGCGTGAGCGTGGGAAGGGTCCGCGTCTGGGCAGCGACCTGAAGGGGATGCACGGCCGAGCCCGCCCCGAAAGCGGCGACCACCAGACCGAGCACGACCGGGTCGAAATACCTGCGAAACACGATTCACCCCCCCGGGGCACCCGCCCCTTCGATGTTGGCATGCGTACCCGGGTGGGGGTACGTGCAAACCGTCCACCCGCCCGGTGTCACCGGAGATAGCGCAGCGGGTCGACGGGGGTCCCGTCCAGCCGGACCTCGAAATGCAGGTGAGGTCCGGTCGAGAGTCCGGTGCTGCCCACGGCGGCGATGGCCTGACCGCGCTCGACGACCTGCCCGCGGTCGACGTACAGGCGACTGCAGTGGGCGTAGAGCGACGTGAGGTCGCCCCCGTGATCGACGATCACGACCTTCCCGAACGACCCGAACCAGCCGCTGAAGATCACGCTCCCCCGGTCCACGGCATGGATGGTCTGGCCGGACGCCGCCCGGAAGTCGACACCGCGATGGGGACGCCGGACGTGGAGGATGGGATGGTAGCGGAGCCCGAAGGTATCCCCGACGGCAGCGGCGACGGGCCGCAGGAACCGCCCGGTCCCCAGGCGCGGGGTGCGACGTCGGGCAGCCATCAGGCGCCGGATCATCGCCTCGATCTGCTGGGAGTCCCGCTCGAGCTGGGCGAGGGCCGCTTCCGCGGCCGCACGTTCGTTCCGGATGCGGGAGACGAGCCCCGTCTGCTCCTGGGTGTCCTCGGCGATCTCGCGCTTCTGGTCCGCGATGTTGTCGGTCAGGGCGGTGATTTCCTGGAGTGCCTGACCGTGGCGTCGCTTCTCGAGGGACATCTGCGCCCGCCGCGCCTTGAGGTTGTCCAGCAGGATCTGGTCCTGGCGCGAGATGTACTTGAGGTACTGGTAGCGCGTGATGAACGAGCCGAGGTCCGGGGAGGTGAGCATCGCTTCCCAGAGGTTCTCGTTGCGATGCTTGTAGACGGACCGCAGCCGCCGCGAGGCCAGGATCTGCTCGCGACGGAACTTGCGCGAGGCCGATTTCAGCGCGGTCTGGCTTGCATCGAGAGCACGTCGGGCCCGCCCCATGCGGTAGCGGGAGTCCTCGAGGCGGATGGACGTCTGCTCGAGACGTTGCTGGAGCCCGGAAAGTTCCTCGACGGCCGCATGCTCACGCTGCTTGAGAGCCCGGACCCGCTGGAGGATCTGGGCCTTGCGCTGCTGGATGGCCTGCAGCTTCCGCTGGGTCGTGATCAGGGGATCGGCCGTACGTCGGCGTGCCTGGGCCTCGAAGCCGGAGCCGAGCACGACGAGACACGCGAGCAGCGCCGCGAAGGTCCTTCTCATCCCGTTCCGCATCGACAACCTGGCTAGCTCCGTTCCTGCGCCTGCAGGAGATGGTACAGGGTTTCGGCCAGCTTGCGGGGCAATCCGCCCTTCTCGACGAGATCCTGGACGTTTTTCCCCCTCATGCCCTCGACCGATCCGAAGGCCTGCAGGAGGTCCCGGCGGCGAGCCGGACCGATGCCAGGCACCTCGTCGAGCCACGAGCGGGTCATGCGCTGGCCGCGCTGCTGGCCGTGAAAGGTGTTGGCGAAGCGGTGCGCCTCGTCGCGGACGCGCTGGACGAGGCGCAGCGCGGCAGAGCCGGCCGGCAGGCGCACGGGGTCCGGACGACCGGGCAGATAGATCTCCTCGAACCGCTTGGCGAGGCCGAAGAGCGGGATGTCCAGGCCCAGGACCTGCATGGCCTCCACGGCCATGCCGAGCTGCCCCTTGCCCCCGTCGATGAGCACCAGGTCCGGCCGGGCCCAGCGCCCGTCGGGATCGGGCTCGAGGAGGCGGCGGAAGCGCCGGGAGACGACCTCGTGCATCGAGCGGAAGTCGTCGACCCCCTCGACGGTACGGATCTTGAACTTCCGGTAGGCATGCCGGGCCGGGGCCCCGTCCTCGAACACGACCATGGACGCGACGGTGTCCGAACCCTGGACGTGGGCGATGTCGAAACCCTCGATGCGCGCGGGGGGCTCGTCGAGCCCCAGGGCTCGGGCCAGTTCCTCGAGGCCCCGCTCGGAGCCCGTCTCCTGGAGGGCGAAGGCCCGCGTGCGCGCCTGGTCGAGGGTGCTGCGCGCGTTGCGCTCGGCCCATTCGAGCAGGGTGTGCTTGCCTCCCCGGCGGGGCACGTGCAGCTCCACCCGCGCACCGCGCCGCTCGCCGAGCCAGGTCTCGAGCAGGGGGGCCTCGTCGGGGAGGAACGGGACGAGGATCTCGCGCACGGGACGGTCTTGCTCGGCGTAATATCGCGAGAGCAGCTGCGAGAGGAGGGCCGGGTCCTCGTCGTCGGGGCGCGGAAGTTCGTAGGAACGGCGCCCCGTCACGGTGCCCTGGCGGACCTCGAAGACCTGGAAGACGACGGTGGTGGCATCCGTCGCGAAACCGACGAGGTCTTGCTCGCCCGTGAGATCCCCGACGAGCTTCTGTTCTTCCTGGAGCTTCACGAGGGCCGCGATGGCATCGCGAGCGCGGGCGGCCCCCTCGAAGTCGAGATCTTCCGCGGCAGCGCGCATGCGGGCTTCCAGCTGGGTCAGGAGGTCGCCGTGTCGTCCCTCCAGGAAGGCCTCGACCTGCTCGACGGTCTGGCGATAGGTGGCGCGATCGACAAGGCCCTGACAGGGAGCGGGACAGCGCCCGATCGCGTGGTTGAGGCAGGGGCGATCGCGGAACTGGGGGGTCGGTCGCTGGCGGAGGGGGAACAGGCTCCGGACCAGCCCGAGTGCCCGGTACATCGAGCCCGTGTCCGGGTATGGCCCGAAATAGCGGGCTCCGTCCGGAACCTTGCGCCGGGCGACCACCAGACGCGGAAACGCCTCCTGCACGGTGAGCTTCAACCAGGGATAGGTCTTCTGGTCTTTCAGGAGGATGTTGTAGTGGGGCTGGTGCCGCTTGATGAGCACGTTCTCGAGGACGAGCGCCTCGACCTCCGTGTCCGTGCCGATCGTCTCGAGGTCGTGGATCTGGCGCACCAGGGCGCGCACCTTCGGGGCGTGCTGGCGGTCGTTGCGGAAGTACGAGCGGACTCGGGAGCGCAGGTTGACGGCCTTGCCCACGTAGAGGATCTCGCCCTGGCTTCCCTTCATCAGATAAACGCCGGGAGAGGTCGGCAGGGCGCGGAGAATGGCTTCGAGGTGCTCGATGACGTCCACGTGGCCATGATAGCGCATGGGGGTCGTCATGCCCGTGCGTGACCGGCTCCAGTGGTCCGTGAACCTCAATCCCGTCCGGCTATCATCTGTCCCGGACGTCAGGGCGCTCGAGTCCGCTGCGCCGCTGGCCCTCGACGCCCTGGGGAACCTCGGCGTGCAGTACGTGCGGGTCGACATCCACTGGAGCTGGTGGATGCCCGGCAGGGACCGGATCGACCCGGCGATCGCCGAGTGGTACGTGGATTTCGTGCGCGCGCTGGAGCACCGCGACATCCGGGTCTACGGGATCCTGTACAACCCGCCCAGCTGGGCGACGGACCTGGCCCACGAGGACCTCGACGCCTTCCTGGAGGCGTGGCGGACCTTCGTGCGGGACGTGCATGCCAAGCTCGGCGACCGCGTGGGCCTGTGGCAGGTCTGGAACGAGCCGAACAACTGGATGTCCCACATCAAGGACGACCTCAACCTGTTCCTGCTCCGGCCGTTCAACCTGGGCGGGTGGCAGGTGGACCTGCCCGTGGGGGTGCACTGGAAGGCCCTGGTGGGGCTGTACCGCGTCGCGCGCGAGGAACTGCCGCCCGAGGCCCTGGTGGTCTACAACTGCATCCCGAGCGTGAGCGACGTGGTGCCGGGGGGGCTGCCGAGGTGGCTGGACTGGCTGGCCTTCACCGATGAACTCATGCAGCGGGC
>JBIIHZ010000203.1:0-4709 GCA_044235265.1 Candidatus Sericytochromatia bacterium | reverse complement strand
GCAACTGGTGGTGGAAGTCCCGGCGGGCGGTACTTCGGGCAACCTGACGGTCAGCCACTCGGGCGGAACGAGCGGCGCCCTGCGCTTCGACGTGGTGGGCCGCCTCGACGGTGCCGTCGCCGTGGCCCCGGACCGCGCCCCCGTCGTGACGGAGATGAATCCGTCGCAGGGCCCCGTGGGAACCGAGGTCGTGCTATCGGGAGACGCCTTCAGCAACTGGGTCCCCGGGAACACCGTCCTGCTGGGCTCCCGGACCCTCGAGGTCCTCGAGGCGAGGCGTACCAGCCTGAAGGTCCGGATCCTGCCGGGTGCGGCAACCGGCGCCCTGCAGGTCGTGACGGCTGCCGGCGCTGGCAGTGCCGGAACGTTCACCGTCACCCTGGCCATCCCCCCTGCCGCGCCGACCGTGTCCGCCGTGTCACCCGCCGCCGCCATTCCGGGCACGCTCGTGACGATCACGGGTACAGGCTTCGATCCCGACTGGATCCGGAACACCGTGTCGTTCGCCGGGACCGCGGCAACCCCGGTCTCCGGCACGACCACCCGGCTCGTGGTAGCGGTGCCGGCCGGCGCCGGTTCGGGTAACCTCAGCGTCACGCATGGGGCGGGGACCAGCGGCACGGTGCGCTTCGACGTCATCGGGGCGGTCTCGGGCTCCTTCCGGCCCTGAATCTGACACGGGAAAGCAAAAGCGCTTTCAAGACATTTGTCATTCTTATCGTTACCGATGTCACAGCCACGGGTATTGAACAAGCAAGTGTCGCGATCTGGCCAGCAAATGTTCACGCAGCTGGCGACACCCGCTCGGGAGGCGAATCGATGCCACGCAAGCTGGTCACCCTGATGGCCCTTTCCCTGGTGACGTCTGCCTGTCAGTCGGTGCCGCTCGGCATGATGTCCGGTCAAGCCGGAACGACCCTGGCGACGGCCGCGTCGCAGGCGACCGTCCTGCCCCCCGTCATGGGAACGGTCCAGTTCCCGGAGGGATTGCGCGGCGTCCAGGCCCTGCCGAGCGACGTGCTGAGCGCGGCCACCGTCACGCTGATCAACCCCGCGACCAACCAGGCCGTGACCTCCGGCATCACGAATGCGGCCGGGGCCTTCCAGCTCCAGTTCTCGGGAGGTTTCGTGGCCGCGGTCGGCAACACGTTCGTGGTCGAGGCCTTCAAGGGCCTGGGCAACAACGGCCCCGGGTACGCGTCCCCCCGATTCCGGACCATCATCCAGCTGACGGCCAATGGCTGGACGAGCATCTCGGGTACGACCATCGTCATCAACGCACTCACGACGGCCGTGGCCATCCAGAGCGCCCTCGATGCGACGAATATCCCGGCCTCGAGCACGATCGGCAAGATCACCCCGCCGGCGACGCTCGCCGCGAACGCCTTCGCCCCGGCCCACCCGGACGCCGAGGTCTACCAGCTGTCCAGCGACATCTCGAACTACCTCACGACCAACCTGGATCCCCTGCTGAGCGTCTCGGGCGTCATTCCGAGCATCAACGGCTTCTCACCGAGCGCAGGCGGCGCCGGCACGCTCGTCACCGTGACGGGCAACGGCTTCAACGCGGTTCCGGGCAGCACGACCGTCACCTTCAACAACGTACCGGCCAACGTCATCTTCGTCGCGCCGCGACTGGACCTCGCCGGTCAGTCGCGGCTCACCGTCGTGGTGCCCAACGCCTTCACCACCGGCAAGATCCGCGTCTCGACCCCGCTCGGGACGGCCGTGAGCGGCAGTGACTTCTCGACGCTCATCCCGACGATCACCTCGCTCAGCGTGGCGAGCGGGTCCATCGGTGAGGGCATCGTCGTCAACGGCACCAACTTCGACGTCAACCGCGACCAGAACATCGTGCGCTTCAACGGCGCCCTGGGGACCGTCACGGCTGCGACGGCCACCCGGTTGAACGTCACGGTCCCGGTGGGGGCCACCACCGGGAATCTGGTCGTCTCGACGGCTGCGGGCGGTTCGAACACCACACCATTCACCGTCCATCCGACCGTTGTGTCCCTGAGCCGGACGTCGGGTCCGGTGGGATGCACGGTGGTCATCAACGGTTTCAACTTCGACGCGGCGACCCCGTCGAACAACCAGGTCCGGTTCAACGGGATCCTCGCGACCGTCTCGGCGGCCACCGCCACGACCATCACCTGCACGGTCCCGGCCGGTGCGGCCATCGGGCCGCTGACGGTGGCGGTCGGCACCGAGCAGAGCGTCGCGACCCCCTTCTACGTCGTCCCGCCCCTCTCGGGCACCGGGAGGGTGAACAATGGCTAGTCGAATCCGGCAGGGAGGCGTCTCCATGACCCCACGTTCCCGACGCGTCGCTCTGGGAATCAGCCTGGCCTTCGGGCTCGCGGCCTGCGTGCCCGGCTCCTTCCTGGGTGCGGGCACGCCGACCCAGGGAGGGGGCGCTCCGGATCCGGCGGTCCAGGACGTCCAGACGTTCGTCAACGCACGGCAGCTCGTCGGTCAGGTCCGCCTCGACCTGCCCGGGGATCGTGGCACGCAGGCCACGCTCGCCGAGGTCGTCAACGGGGCCGTGGTCTCGGTCTTCGATCCGGCCAACAACATCACGATCGCCACGGCCCTCACGAATGCGAACGGTCAGTTCGTCGTCCCCCTGCCCGGTAGCTGGAACCCGCCCGCCAACACCGCCTTCATCGTCGAGGTCGTGAAGGGCCTCGGGAGCCAGACCCAGGGCAAGGATGCCGTGCGCCTGCGGACCGCCGTGATGAAGCTCGCCAACGGCACCTTCACGAGCATCACGGGGTCGAACACCATCCTGGTCACGCCGCTCACGACGACGCTCGCGCTGCGCAGCTCGCTGGGCTTCGGCGGCGCGAACGCCATCCCGGTGGCCAGCCTGTTCGCGGGGGACAACTCGGGCACGGTGAATCCGGCCACGGGCGCCCTCAAGGCGGCCAACCAGTTCAGCCAGATCCCGGATGCCGACCTCAACACCTTCGCGGGCATGGTCTCGAGCATCGTGACGGGCGATGCGGATCCGGTGCAGGTCCTGCGACCGACGATCAAGCCGACGATCGCGAGCTTCAGCACCTACCAGGCCTCGGTCGGGAATCTGGTCGTCATCACGGGAACAGGTTTCCACCCGACGCCCTCGAGCAACACCGTCACCTTCGCCAACAACCAGTCCGCCCTGGTCTGGTACGCGGGCCCGACCCAGCTGGTCGTGGCCGTCCCGCCCGGAGCCGTGACGGGGGCCGTGCGCGTGGCGACGGCGGTCGGCACCTCGGATCCGATCACCTTCACCGTGGTCGCGCCGCTCGGGTCGATCACGACCTCGGCCGTGCTGGCCTCGGTGAACCTCCGCAACCCGAACCCGGGCCAGGAGATCATCCTGGGTGGGTCCAACTTCGTGAACGGGACGAACGCGGTGTCGTTCAACGCGGGGGCGGGTAACAGGGCCACGGTCAACGCGACATTCGTCAACTCCGGCACGCTGCGCGTGACGGTCCCCGCGACGGCCCGCAGCGGCGCAATCTGGGTCGACAACGGCAGCGGGATCAGCAACGGCTTCTGGCTCGAAGTCCTGCGCGGCTCGGGCAGCATCGTCGAGAACTTCACGACGAATGCCAACGTGGATGCGGCCGCGACGAACATCCAGTGGGTGGGCGGCGTGACACCCATCGCGGGTTCCAGCCTCGTGCAAAACACCATCTCGGCATTCGACACCAACACGCTCACGAACACCACCGGGGCGCTCGATGCGGCGGGTGCGCCGACGCTGCAACTGGCCGTCTCGAACACGCCGGCCGACACGGGTGTGAACAGTGGCAACTGGGTGCCTGTCGATACCATGAGTGCCCAGTTCCATGGCAACAGCCAGCACTATCCGTACTCGCTGGCCACCGATGGCTACCGGATCCTGACGGGCCAGGGCGCCAGCAACTACTTCTGGTCCGATCTGGGTTTCGGGACGAATCCTCTCAACTTCAACCTGCTCGGGCGTAACGTCACCGTGCCCAGCCTGAGCTTCTCGCAGTCTCACAAGTCGGTGGGCTTCACGTCCAGCCCGATCTTCCTGTTCGCCGATACACAGGCCGACCTGTATGGCATGCAGAGCGTGAACATGGCCAACCCCCGCAGTCCGGTGTTCACGCCCGTCAACCTCGTCGACTCTTCCAACGTGGGGCTGAACATCCGCAAGATCGCGGGTCAAACCTACGGGATCCAGTTCGCGAGTGACGGCACCTACGTGTACGTGCTCGGCGGCGTCGGATTCCTCGGCGGGATCCAGACCTACAACAGCGCGGTCAACCTGTATCGGTTCTCGCCCGACAACTACACGAACCCGACACGTCTCATCATGACGAGGGTTTTCCAGAACGTCGCACTCAGCAGCCCCAACTTCCAGCCCCAGAATAACATCGCGGCGGACCGCCGCGGGCTGTACATCCCTCGCACGGACGGGGCCCACTACTACACCATGCACTCGCTGGCCACGGGAGCAGACACGACCTACCGGTACTATTTCCACTACACGGGCCAGCTGACCTGCCTGGCGGCCAGTGCTCCCACGGACACGATCATCGCGTCGAGTTACAACAACCCGTACACGGTTCGCAACCAGTTCCCGAAGCGCACCTTCGCCACGACAGGTTCGGCCATCACCCCGACGGTCAGTTTGCCCAACGGCCAGGGCTGGGCCAAGGTCGACATTTCCACGGCCCCCCTGCCTGCAG
>JBIIHZ010000204.1:0-4709 GCA_044235265.1 Candidatus Sericytochromatia bacterium | reverse complement strand
CAGGATCGGAGACCCGTGGTATCCCCAGGCCGCCACGTTGGCCGCCAGGCTGGCTCCATTCGTGAGGTTGAAGGTCGTCTGTCCAAGTGCTTCCCAGTAGCGGGTCGACGTGAGACCGAGAATTTCCCCCGAGTCGACATCGATGATGACGGAATTGTCCGATTCACCACTGTTGTCGGAATCGGTGACCAACGCCCGGATACGATCTAAGCTTGCCCGATTGGCCGCGGCCACGACCGCGCCGAAATCCGAGTAAGAACTCAGTTCCACTTGACCGAGTGCAACCGAGGCGGAGTTGTTGACCCCCAGGTTTCTCATCCAGTTCTGGTAGATCCTGCGGTAATAGACCACGACGTCCGGAATGGTCTTGAATTGCTGCGTCACGCTGGAGGTGACGAAGGTGCCCGGAACGCCACCCTGGTTGCCCCGGCGCGTCGAGAGGGTCGTGATGGACCGGTTACGGCCCACCGTGCGAGTCCCCTCGGCGGGGATGCCGGGCGCCAGCTTCGGCGACGCCACGGGCGTATAAACGTTTTCCTGCCCGGGAACCTGACGTGTACCAACCTGGTCAAAGCTTTCGCGGCGCTCTTCTCGAGTCAGGAAGCGGGACTCGACCCGTTCGATGACGACGTCGCCTCCCTGAAGTTGCCTGACTGCAGGGGAGGACACACGCGTGACGGTCTGATCCCCCCGATGGTTGATGCGCTTCTCCCCGGGCTGCGCGGCCCAGGCCCGGGTGCCCCCGAGCCAGAGCGATGTGGCCAGAAGGCCAGCGAACGCGAGACGATTCGTGCGGATGGAGCTCATTGCCGGTCTCCGTTCTGGTTGCGGATCGTGGAAGCACCGCCGCTGGCAGAGGACCGACTGTTCGAAACCTTGCCACTATCGGCTCCGATGGCACTGCGAGCCTTGAGACCGGTGAGGTTGGCCGCACCGGTCGTACGCTGTCCCTGGAAGACCCCGATCAAGCTGCTGCCAGCAGCCGCCTTCTTGGCGGGACCGAGCACGGACTCGACCTGGCTCGCGGGGATCCGCTGGATCACCACGGCTGCCGTGGCGGTCAGCACGGTCACGGGGTGCCAGGCCTCCTCGGCAACCCAGTCATGGACGGGTTCCGTCACGACGATGCTGCGCGTGGACACGACATCCGGAACCCAGAATTCCTGGCTGTCCTGACTGACCGTTTCCCACGTGGCGGCCTGGACCGGGGTGGAAAGGGCCACCCCCAGAACCAGGAGCAGAGCACGAGACACCATTCCCACCATGAACCCGTCTCCTTTCGAACCGGAAGCCGGACCTCCCCATGTGAGCCATCACAAATTCGCCAATCCGTCCCACGCGACGGATCCGGAAATCAACAAGAATCAAGCCACGAAAGCGGCGAGGTTCCTGTGGGCAAAACGCAATTGACAGGGCAATCCAGCAAACAACCCGATAATACCAGCCATGCATGACATATCCCACGTCTGGAAGTAGAACTGTCTTGAATCGCCGATTCAATCGCATTTTTTCACGATTAAATTCCCGTTCACGCACGAAGATGGGCGATCTGGCACGGCCCGGAGACACGAGACCCCGGTCGATCGACCGGGGTCTCGCGTGGCGATGGGAACGAAAAGTGTGCCGGGCTCAGTCCAGCAAGCCGCAGAGACGCGTCGGCTGGTCGTCATGCTCGGCCCAGGCCAGCAGGCTTGTCCACAGGTCTCCGCGTGTGTCGAGAGCTCGAGCGGGAGCGTCCTGGACAGGGTGACATACACGATCCATCTTCGAAGCCTCCGGAACAGGGGGATGAGCATCCCTACTCGTATCGGCAGGTCGGAGAAGGACTTGAGTGCCCGTCGCGGGGATCTTCGCTCGACTCAAGACCCGGCACCTTCCCCGGGAGCCTTCGCGTCCGGCCTGTCGGGAACAGGTGACATCGTGCGTGGCTCTTGCCCCAGCATGCGGTGATGCAAAGCGACCGTGCGCGTGAAGGCCTCGCGGGCCTCGGGGAGGTCAGCGTCCGAGACGGCCTCCCCGAACTCCTGCTGGAGATCGAGCAACTCCTGACGCATGCGCTGCACGGACGAGGCGGGCATCGCCGGATCCTCGAGCATCCCGTCAACTCGCGCCAGCGCCGTGGCAAACGTCTGACGCATCCGCGACTCCAGGCCGTGAAGCGTCGAAGGCCCCCCTTCTATGCCCACCTTGACGAGGTCCCCGTTGGGAAGGTCCTCTTTGTCGATGAACTTGGCCTGGACGTCGAGAGCGAGGCCCGTGAAGCGCTCTACTGCCCGCAAGGCTGCGGGAAGATCACGATCCTTGAGGGTCCGCTCGCAATCGGCATGCGCCACGGCAAAGCGTTCGCGGAAGTCCTTCATCGTGCCTGCAGAGGTCCAGCGACGACCCAGATCGGCGATCGCCGCCTCGATGACGGGCGAGAGTTCATTGACCCGGGAAGCAAGCCCCTGCAGTTCCTTGCTGCGCGCTCGCTCGGCCACCTCGGCCGGATCAGGGGCAGGTGGCCGGGGTTCCGCACGGCGCACGATCGAATCGCCCCGTCGAACCAGGTCAGGCACCCTCGGAACGACGCCGGACAGGGGGCCCAGTTTCGCACCGGTCATCCGGGCAGGAGGCTCCTGCTTGCCGTTCGCAGCCCCGGGACCGGGCCCATCCTCGCTCGAGACGACTGACTCGGCAGTGGCGGCTGGTGGCCGGCGCGAGGGCCCCCCGTGACGCGAAGGGGCATCTAACGGACGGGGACGCGGGTCCATGGGGTACCTCCTGTCGATCTCGCGGACACGATTCAAGGATGTTATACGCCGAGCGAGGCCAAATATGACCCGTGCACGATTAAACATCCGTGAAACATGAGCGAAGCCCCACCTCGATCCAGGTCAGACCTTCGCCGCTCCCTCCACGGGGGGGCCCATCGCGTCAAGCGGGACGACCCAGGCTCGCGCCTGTTCGAGTTCGATCCCGATCCACCCGTCGGCCACCAAACGGGCCGCTACCCACGCGGCAGAATTGAATCCGGTGAGGCGTCGCAGAAAGCCACCCAGACCGGAGGATTCTCTGGCCTCACGGTGCGAGGCCAGTCGAAACCTCGTCGAGCCGGCAAAGCGACGCCTGACCTCCTCGAAGGCGAGGGGCGGCACCTCGACTTCCTGACCGGGTAGCCAAACGACCAGGCCGGTCTGGCGGTCCCCCCGCATCCAGAGGGGACTTCCGGACACGACCGAGGGCAGGGCATACCAGGGCGAGGCAAGGGGGAAATCGGGACGGGCCAGTCGCGCATCGACGACCGTGTCGTCCGATTCCTCGGCGTGCCGTCGTGAGGCGAGCTCCCGTTCGATGGCCGAGATCGCCTGCTCGACGAGTTGCTGCCATCCAGGGGACGGGCTGGAGGAGGCTCCTCGCAGGATGCCCGCCAGCGCAGCCGCGAGCACGGCATCCGGCTCGTCGCCGGCAGGCGATGAGCGCAAAGGGTCCGGAACGACGCTCAGGGCGCGCACCAGCGGGGGAAGGTCCGCCTCGGCATCAGCGCCATGGCGCGCCCGCTCGAGCGCCTCGCTCCAGCCATCCTGACGATCGAGTCGGTGAAGGACGGTCCACCAGGCGGTCGCATCGAGGGTCCCCCCGTGGTGACGCCAGCAGAGTGCCGTGGCGACGGCAACTCGCAGGCAATCGGGGGGAAGGCCTCGTGCCCAGGCGGGCTCGCGCGCCGGACCGACGTCGAACGGTCCGGCCCTCAGACCGAGCCACAGGCCGGCCGCCCACTGTCCGGGCAGATCGGCCGGCAGTTCCCCCGACTCGACGAGACGCAGGAGAGGAGGTTCGAGCACACTCCCGGAGATCGCCCCGAGCATGCCCCACCACGGACGAAGATCCGACATGCCGGCCATCAGGCCTGCCCGTCACGCAGCGGCGCGCCGCCCCCGAAAGCGGAACCGAGTGCGGACAGCGACGTCATGAGGGCGGACGCCTCGTAGGGCAGGTAAACGACCTTGTTGCCCTGACCGGAGACCATTTCCCGGAGCGTGTCCAGGTATCGCATCGCCACCAGATACTGGGTCGCATCCCCCCCGATGGCCTGGATCTGCATGGCGAGGCGCTGGATCGCCTGAGCCTCGGCCTCGGCGACCTTGAGGCGGGCTTCCGCCTCGGCCTCGGCTGCGAGGATCCGGGCTCGCTTGTCGCCTTCCGCCTGGTTGACCTGGGACTCCCGGATACCTTCGGACTCCAGGATACGCGAGGCCTTCTGGCCCTCGGCTTCCAGGATGGAGGCGCGGCGATCGCGTTCGGCCCGCATCTGCTTTTCCATGGCCCCCTTGATCTCGGCAGGCGGCGACACTTCTTGAAGCTCGACGCGATTGACCTTGACCCCCCACTTCATCGTGGCCTGATCCAGGATGGACTTGAGCTTGGAATTGATGATGTCGCGCGAGGTCAAGGTCTCGTCGAGATCCATCTCGCCGATCACGTTGCGCAGCGAGGTCTGGGTGAGCTTCTCGATGGCGTCGGGCAGATTGGCGATCTCGTAGACGGCCTTCTTGGCGTCGGTGACCTGGAAGTACAGGATCGCACTGATGTTGGCCGGCACGTTGTCGCGGGTGATCACGCTCTGCTGGGGAAAGTCGAAAACCGTCTCGCGCAGATCGATCCGCGTGACGCGGTTGGTCACGTAGCGAGAGTTGCCACGCGCATCGTCCACCGCGTAGCGCCAGACC
>JBIIHZ010000202.1:0-4735 GCA_044235265.1 Candidatus Sericytochromatia bacterium | reverse complement strand
GAGCTGGATGGTGGCCAGGGCCCACGCGACCATCCTCGATACCTCGTGGCATTCGCGCTGGGCCACCGAAATGGTCCTTCACGTCACGCAGCGGAACCGCATGGACATCCTCGAAGCCTTGCGAATCTTGACCGAACAGGTCGCCCGGCGGATCCACCGGTTCGAGGCCATGACCTTCCAGACGCAGCAGGCCCGGTCCCTGCGCGAACTCCTCGCCTCGCGCTCCCCGGAGGAACGGGATGCCTTCCTGGGCACCCCGGCGGAGACCGTTCCCGAACTCGAGGCCCTGGTGCGCTTGCCGGCCCTGCTGGAAAAAGAGGAAAAGGTCGCGGGGGAATGCCTGCGGCATCTCGAACACTTCACGGGTTTCGCTCGTGATCGGGACGTGCTGACCCTGGCCATGGACCTGCACCCCTCGCTGGCGAACCTGATTCACCAGCGACTGTCGGACCGTCGCCCCCTGGTCGAACAGCTGCGAAAGACGATCACCCGGATCCAGGCCCGACATACGGACCTCTCACCGCTGGGCGCCCGGCCCGACGAGGCAACCTCGGACAGGTCTCCGGAGCGGAACGGGCCAGCCGGCTGTGCGATGACCGCTTCTTCGGCCGCGGTCCTGGCCTGGCTGGTCTGGATGGCGAGCCACCTCGGACCGAAACTGATGCTAGCTCTGGGCGGTGGCTGAGGCCTCGAGGAGTCGAGGCTCCACGTCCTGGAAGAGGTCGTTCGGGAGATCGAGGTCTGCCATGCGGTCCAGAGCCTCTTCTGGCGGCAGGATGTTCTTGTTGAGGTCCAGGGGCCCCATGCCGGCAAGCGCCCGGAAGAAGGCCCTGACCACCTCGGGATCGAAATGAGAGCCCGCGCAGCGACGGACTTCCAGGAGCGCCTTCATGATGGGAATCCTGGGGCGATACCCCCGGTCGCTCGTCATGGTGTCGAAAGCGTCGGCGAGGGCGAGGATACGCCCCCCCAGCGAGATCTGGTCCCCCTTGAGCTTCCGGGGATATCCGTTGCCATCGAAACGCTCGTGGTGGGAGCACGCGGCATCGGCGACGTCCCGTAACTGCTTGAAGGGCTCGAGGATCCGGAAGCCCTTACCAGGGTGGGTCTTGATGATCTTGAACTCTTCGTCCGTCAAGGCTGCAGGCTTGTTGAGAATCGCGTCCGGGATCCCGATCTTGCCGATGTCATGCAGGATCCCGGCGAGCCGGATGCGCTCGCAGGCCGTCTCGTCGAGCCCCAGAGCAGCCGCGATGAGCTGACCGTAACCGGACACGTTCTCCGAGTGATTCGCCGTGTAGCGATCCTTGGAATCGAGCGCCAGAGCGAGCCCCTTGATGGATTCCAGACTGGCCTCCTCGACCTGTCCGAACAGGGCATGGTTCTCGAGCGCGATGCCGAGGCGCTGACCGACCCCCTCGAGCAATTCGAGATCCTCGTGGGCAAAATCGAGACCATCCCGACGATTGAACAGCTGGATCGAACCCAGGACCTTTCGATTCGTGGCCACGGGCACGAGTGCGACCTGGCGCTCCTGGCACAGCTCGTGTTCGACGCCGACATAGGTGGCCAGGGTGGCCTCGTTGCGGGTTTCGACCAGCCTGGCCTCGGCAAGTTCGTTGGCCAGCCGACCGCACGCATGCTCCTTGAGGCATCCACTGGCCGCGTACGGGCATCCCAGCGCATACGCCACGTCCAGTCCGCGTGCGAATCGCCCCTTTGCGGGAAGGAAAAACAGGACTCGCTCGACCTCGAAGTGATCCTGGATGGCGTGTGACGCCCTCAGGAGCATGGAGTTCAGGTCGGTCTCGAGCATCACCTCGTCCAGCTCGAGCATGAGTCGGTTGCGGCGCGCCAGCCTGGCTCGCTCCTGCTCACGCAGGTCCCGCTCCAGGCTATGCGTGAGCAAGGGCATCATGGCCTGTAACAGGTGCTGGTCCTCGTCGCTGAAGTCCCGGATCCGGGTGGAGCCCAGTGCCAGGACCCCGAGCGCCTCGGTGCCCGACCAGAGAGGCATGAACAGGAGCGCCGGAAATCGCCAGGAGGCGATCTCGGGCGGAAGTTCCAGCTCCACCTCGAGCGCATCGTCCACGGCCACCGGACTCTTCTGGAGGGCGATGTACTCGAAGAAAGGAAGCCGGTTACGATTCGGATCCCGTAGCTCTTCTTCCTGCTTACCGATGGCCACGAGACAGGCCTGCTCGAACGAGAGCACACTCCGGGCACACGAGAGGAGCACCTCGGCGCGCCTCTCGGGAGTGGAGGCGGACTCGAGCTGTCCGGACAGCATCGCCAGTTGTTTCCAGCGGTTCTCGTCCAGTGCCATCAGCCCCCTCCTGAAAACCCCGGATCGAACGGACGTGTGGCGGACGTCTTGAACGAGACCCGCTGAGACAGCTCGAAAGGAAACTGCTTCTGGAGGTGCTGGATATCGAGGTTCGCCCCCACCCGACCGAAACAATCACGAGCCTTGCGCGCGAACTTGATGGCATCCTCGGGCTCGTCGTTGGCCTTGAGTGCCTCGGCGAGCCGTGCCCAGGAACGTCCGAGCTCCAGAGGCTGATCGAGCCCCTGGACCGCCTCGACGGCCTGGAAAGCTCGGTCGACGGCCATGTCGAGACGTCCCTCGATCTGGAGAATCTCGCTTTCGATCCGGGGAGCGACGGCCAGGGTGACCGAGTCTTTCTGCTCGCGCGCGAAATCGACGGATTGCCGCAGGAACTGCCGGGCGCGGGGCAGATCACCGGCCCTGAGATGAGCCCGGGCCGTGGTGCGGTAGACCTCCGGAAAGAGGGCGTCGGCTTTCTCGCGTTCGAAAACCTCGAGAGCCCGGGACATGTGCTCGAGGGCCTGAGACACCTCGCCTCTCAGGAGAGCGACCTCACCGAGGTTGAAGATGGCGATCCCCTCCCCGACCCGGTCGTCGATCTGACGCCGCACATGGAGGTTGCGGATGAACAGCTGTTCCGACTCCTCGAGCTTGCCGCGCACCATGAGCTGAACCCCCAGGTTGACGCTGACGAGCGAGATGAAATATGGATCGCCGAGCCGCTCGTAGGCCTTCAGGCTGAGCCGATAATATGCATCTGCCTGATCGACCTCCCCGCGGTCCAGGGAGATGTTGGCGAGGTTGCTGTAGGAAGCAGCCCAACCCCCGACGTCGCGGCAGCGCTCCCGGATGGCCAGGGCCTCGCGAGTCTCGTGGAGGGCCCTGTCGAGATCTCCACTTCGCCAGAAGGCCAGCCCGAGACAGGACTTCACGAAGGCCCGGTCCCGGCCGTCCTCGACGCGCTCGAGGGCCTCCATCCCGATCTGGACGCAGGCCCCGTAGTCTGCCATGCGGTATTTCAGGAAAGCGAGGCGCCCCATCAGGTTCCCTACCCGGGCCGGATCGATGGTTTCGGCCTGTGCGATCGCCCCTGCGAGCGATGCCTGTGCCTGGTCGAGCTGTCCGGCGCGGTCGTGCACGCGGAACGCCAGGTCGAGGAACTCCAGGCGCTCCCGGCCCTCGATCGGAAAGACCCCGACCTTTTCCAGCAGTTCTCTGGCGCGGTCGCAGGAGCCCAGGGCCAGCTCGACCTCCGCCAAGGCGCACATGAGCGACACCGCAGACGGAGAAGCGCCTAGCGGCAGAGCATCCCGCAGGAAACCGGCCTGCTCGAGCAGGCCACGAGCACAGCGCTCATCACCGTTGGCCCTGGCATGGCGCGCCGCAGCCTGCAGGACCAGCACGCCCGAGGCGGGATCATCCTCGGCGCCATACCAGGGCGCAAGGCCCAGGGCGAGACGCCCGGAACGAGATGGATCCAACCCTTCGCGTTCGAGGGTCCAGGCAGCCGCCAGCACGTCGATGAGCCCCGGGGCCAGCTTTCCCAGCAGCTCCAGGCGCAGCGTCGACGATAGCCAGCCCGCGCGGGCACCGGCTTGCGCATCGAGCAGGCCCTCGAGCTGCGGGTCGGACAGACAGTCCCGGCTCAGCGCCCCCGGAGCGGAATGTCCGAGGAGCGCTCTCCTGGGACCTTCGATCAGCAGCTGTTGCAGACGCATGAGCGACTCGACCGCGAGGGGACTCATCAACAAACCGAGCGCCTCGAAGCCCGCCTCGGCTGGAGGCGTGCGACGTTCGATGCAACTGCCGATCCATCCGAAATAGGCACCGGCATCGGCTGACAACATCAGGCCCGTGGCCAGGACACCGGGATTGCCACCCGCCACGGAGAGCAGCAAGTCGGGCACGATGTCCGGGGCAGCCGAAATCCCGCGTTCCGCGAGCCAGACCATGGCCTCGAGACCCTGATCCGGTTCGAGAGGCGCGAGCGTCAGTGTCCTGGATGGATGCAACCACCGGGAAACGATGGATGGTGCGCCTCCGGGCGACGAGGAAAGCACGATCATGAGATGAAGCGCCTCATCGACCTCGCTGGCCAGATCGATGAGCCAGCGGAGACCCTCGAGCGACGCCGCATCGAGTCGGTGCGCATCGTCGATCACGAGCACGACGGGGCATTCGGCAGCTGCCTGGAGAATGGCGGACACGATGCCCTGGTGCGAGGCACGCACCCGCTGGGCAACCGTCATGTGCACCAGTTCGGGGTCATGAGGCTCGACACCCAGAAGCCAGGCCACGAGCTCGCGCGTGAGTTCGGGCGCCGGGAAAGAATATGCCTCGACGAGTCGATCGAGCCGGGAATCGAGCCCTTGCTCGGCGTCATCCGCCCTGGAGCGAAGCCAGGAG
>JBIIHZ010000201.1:0-4748 GCA_044235265.1 Candidatus Sericytochromatia bacterium | reverse complement strand
CCCAGCGCAAAGGCCAGCCGGCCGGAGTCGTCCTCGGCGATCACGGGGCACATCGACGACAGGGGGCGCTTGCCGGGAGCGACGGCATTCGACTCGCTCTGGACGAGCCCGAACTGGTTCGGGAAGCCCGGGCGGGTCGCGAAATCGTCCATCTCGTTGTTGAGGAGGACGCCCGTGCCCTCGGCCACGATGCCGGTGCCGAACGAGCCGTTGAGCGTGGTGGTCACGCTCGCGGCATGGCCGGCCGGGTCGACGATGGTGAAGTGGGTCGTCTCGAGATGCTCCTTGAGCCCTGGCCGCGAGGCCTCGGGGGTGGTCCGCGCCGGGTCGATCGTCGAGGCCCGGCGGGCCAGATACGCGGTGTCGAGCAGGTGAGTGATGGGCGCTGGCAGGAAGTCGGGGTCGGCCAGGTAGGCGTTCCGGTCCGCGAAGGCCCGGCGTTCGACCTCGGCGATGCGGTGGACGACTTCGGCGTCATGGAATCCCGCGTTCCGGAGGTCGGTCGGTTCGAGCATCCCCAGGCATTCCCCGAGGATCACGCCGCCGGAACTCGGAGGAGGCATCGCGGCGAAGCGGAGCCCGCGGTAGGAGAAGCGAAGCGGCTCGCGCCAGACGGCCCGGTAAGCCGCCAGGTCCTGCTCGTCGAGGATGCCGCCCTCGGCCTGCACCGTGGCGGCGATCGCCCGGGCGATGGGGCCGCGGTGGAATGCCTCGGGGCCCTCCGAGGCGATCGCCTCGAGCGTCCGGGCCAGGTCGGGTTGCACGAGGCGCTCTCCCTCGACGAGTGGCCTGCCGCCCGGCATGAACAGGTCGCGGGTGGCGGGGCGGCGACCGAGCAGGGTGGCACAGCGCCGGAACGACGTGGCGAGTCCCGCGTCGACCGTCACGCCGTTGCGGGCCAGGTCGATCGCCGGAGCGAGGCACCGGGCCCAGGGCAGGGAGCCCAGGCGTCGGTGGACCTCCCAGCAACCCTGGACGCTGCCGGGCACACCGACGGCCAGCCCCCCCGAGACGCTCCTGTCGGTGGCCTGACCGCTGGCATCGAGGAACATGTCGCGGCTCGACCCCCGCGGGGCCGTCTCCCGGGCATCGAGGGCCCAGGTGGACCCCGAGGCCTCGCGCAGGACCCAGAACCCGCCCCCCCCGAGGTTTCCGGCCTCGGGGAAGGTCACGGCCAGGGCGAAGTGGACGGCCACGGCGGCATCGAAGGCATTCCCGCCCTGTTCGAGGATCCGGGCTCCGACGCGGCTGGCGGCGGCCGATGCGCTCGTCACGATCCCCCGCCCGACGACGGGTGGACCGCTCCGGGCATGGGTCCAGGTCGCGGGGATGGGCCTGGCCTCGGCCAGCGGGAGCCAGCCCGGGGCCAGGAAGCCGAGGGCGGCGAGCGCGGACAGGACGAGGCGGTCGGACGGACGTCGCTTCACGGTGGGTCTCCTCGGCTCCTGCTTACCCGATCGGGGACGGTTTTTCCCCGGCGTATGAGGAGGTCTCGCCATGTGACCAGGCTCACATGTCCGGTGAGCTGTCCGTCTCTCCAGGTCGCCCGGGAATGTCCGAAATCAAACCTGGCAAGGGTTCAGGGGGAGGCTCGAGATGCAGTACTTCGTCATCCAGGCCGGGCAGCAGCAGTACTTCGCCACCAGCCAGGAAGAGGTGGAGCGCCTCGTGCAGGTCATGGCGCTCATCGGGGTGGAGATCCAGGTGTGCGTGGCGATCGCCGCCTGAGGTCATCTGGTGCGAGTCAGGAACGCGTCAGCGCGAGAAACTCGTTGCGGTTCGAGGGCTCGGCATAGGCGCCGTGGAAGGCCACCGTGACCATCGACGCCCCGCTTTTCTTGACGCCGCGACACGACATGCACGAGTGGGCCGCCTCGATCTTGACGGCTGCCCCCCGGGCATTTAGGTGGTGCATGAGGGCGTCCGCGATGGATTGCGTCATGCGCTCCTGGATCTGCAACCGTCGCGCGAAGCAGTCGACGAGTCGGGCCAGCTTGGAGAGGCCCACGACCTGACCGTCCGGGAGATAGGCCACGTGGGCTGTACCCGTGAAGGGCAACATGTGGTGTTCACAGGTCGACTCGAAGGGGATGTCCTTGAGGAGCACGAACTCCTGGTAGCCTTCCACCTCTTCGAAGGTGGTGGCCAGGATCTCGCCCGGATCCTGGCGATAGCCGGCATACAGTTCGGCCCAGCTGCGGATCACGCGGTCGGGCGTCTCCCGGAGGCCTTCGCGATCCGGATCTTCCCCCAGGATCTCGAGCAGGGTCCGCAGGGCCAGGCGAGCACGCTCGACATGAGCCGGTGACAGCGAAGCTTCGATGGCCAACGGGACCGTCCTCTCTTCTCCCCGGCATCGCGGGAAGCTCGGGACATGCATGATACCCGATGAGCCGGGAGTGTGCGATGCGCGGGGGATCAGGAGGCCAGGACCGCGCGCAGGGCTCCCTCGAGGTCCGGGAAGCGGAACGTGTAGCCACTCGCCTGGGCCCGGGCGGGCAGCACCCGCTGGCCACCCAGGAGGAGGGCGTCGGCCAGCTCGCCCATCAGGATGCGAAGGCCGAAGCCCGGAACGGGGAAGAAGGCCGGACGGGCCAGGACCTTGCCGAGCACCCTGGTGAAAACCGCATTGGTCACCGCCCCCGGAGCCGTCGCATTGACGGGACCGGAGAGTTCGGGGTGATCGAGCAGGTGCAGGAAGAGGCCGACCAGGTCATCCCGGTGGATCCACGACATCCACTGCCTGCCCGAGCCGAGGGGCCCGCCGAGTCCGAGCCGGAACGGGATGAGCATCTTGTCGAGGGCGCCTCCGCCCTCCCCCAGCACGACCCCGATACGCGGATTCACCACCCGGATGCCCTGGTCACGGGCGACGAGCGCCTCACGTTCCCAGTCGAGGCAGACGTCCGCCAGGAAATCCTTGCCCGGCGTGGCCTGCTCATCGAGCGACTCGTCGCCGCGATCGCCATAGAAGCCGATCGCGGAGGCCGAGATCAGGGTCCGGACGGAGGTGCCGGCGAGCGCCTTCACGAGGTTCCGGGTCCCGTTCAGTCGCGAATTTCGGATCCGGGCCTTCTGCTCGGGGCTCCATCTCCCGGCGGCGATGGATTCGCCGGCCAGATGGATCACGGCCTCGACCCCCTCGAGCGCCCCGGCGGGCGGGAGGTCCCGTTCCGGAATCCAGGCGTGGGACCCGGCGATACCCGGTAGCTTCCTGCGGGCCCGCTCGGCATCCCGGGAGAGCACGACGACCTCGTCCCCGCGGGCCACGAGTGCCTCCACGAGGCGACTGCCCACGAAGCCTGTGGCTCCCGTCACGAGGATGCGCATGGTGACCTCCCTTGCCGACGGACCGGAACGTACTTCAGGTCCGGTTGTCCAGATCAAGTAAAGCACAAAGGATGGACACGTCCAAACGAGAGTGATATTTATTGACATGCGGCTGAAAGTGAGGAATTTCGTGGCCGAAGAGGAAGCGCTCTTCCAGATCAAGGTCGTTTCCAAGCTGACGGGACTCACGGCGGACACCATCCGGGCCTGGGAGCGTCGCTACGAGGCCGTCCAGCCCGTGCGTTCCCACTCGGGAGTACGCATGTACACCTCCGCTCACGTGTCACGCCTCGAGTTGCTCCGGCGCGTCGTGAGCCGCGGGCACGCCATCGGTCGCGTCTCCCACCTCACGGATGAGCAGCTGCGAAGCCTTCTGGAAGACGAGGTGAATCGCCGGCCCGGCGCTGCCGAGGGCGCCGCCATCGTCGACCAGCTGCTCGAGGCGATCGAGCAGTTCGACCATTACCTCGTGGATCAGATCCTGACGCGTACGGCGCTCATCCTGCGGCCCCGTGACATCGTGCACGAGGTGGCCGAGCCGCTCGTCCGGGCCATCGGCGAAAACTGGGCGCGCGGTCGGTTCAGCATCGCCCAGGAGCACATGGCCACCCACCTGCTCCGCAACCTGTTCGGGACGTTGCTCCGGCTCACGGGCACGCCGGCCACGGGTCGGGCGCTCGTCATGGCCACCCCGCCCGGGGAGCAGCACGAGGTGGGGTTACTCATGGTCGCCCTGCTGGCTGCATCTCAGGGGATCAAGGTCTGCTACCTGGGCGCGGAACTGCCCATGGATGAGATCCTCGAGGTGGTCGACCGGGTCCCGGCCTTGGCGGTTGCGCTGAGCGTCGTGACCCCACCCGAGGACGGCACGTGGGCTGACGACCTGCTGGCGTTGCGAGCGGCCCTCCCCGCCAGCGTCGAGGTCTGGCTGGGGGGCAGGGGAACCGCCGACCTCCGCAACGATGCCATCAAGGGCGTCCGCATCTGGCGCTCGCTCCCGGCGATCGAGGCCGAGATGGAGCGCATGCGCAACTTCGCGTGACCGCCGTCACCGCGCCCTGTCCGGGAACCATGCGAACATATGCTCGACAGTTCTCGGAGGGATGAGTCATGGAACACTCGCAGCGCAGCCGTTCGGCCCGTCAGATTTTCGAGATCGGGGAGATCCGTCCCGGGGGCTGGACCCCTCGTTCGACGGCCCCCGCGTCGCCGCCCCCGGCGGTCGACTCCGCACCTACCGCACCGGTCACCCCGTTTCCTGCCGCCGGCGTTCCGGCTCCGGGTGAGCGGGCATCCGACGTGCGCCTCAAGACCGTTTCGCTGAGCGAGCGTCACCTGTCTCTGGCCATCGGGGCCGTCGAGCACGTCCTGTCCGGCCTCCGGCGCCTGCCGGGCACCGAGGCTCCGGCGCGGGAGTA
>JBIIHZ010000200.1:0-4754 GCA_044235265.1 Candidatus Sericytochromatia bacterium | reverse complement strand
CAAGGTCGGCACGGTGAGCAACGTGGACGTCCTTCCTTCCGCGGAGATCAAGCCTGCTCCCACCCTCGACGAGCGCCGGATGGGGGGGGCCGACAGCATCCTGAACCCGACGGGTGAACCGATCTCGCGGCTCGATGGCAACTCCCGGCCCCTGGATGAGACCAAATCGAACGGGGAACAGTTCGTGGGCATGGGACCGATGCTCGGGGATCCTGAAGTCATCGAGTTGCTCAAGAAGATGGGCAAGCTGATGGCAGGTGAGGCGATCGACCCGGCCGACTTCCTGAAGAAACTCGGCAGCTCCAAGGAAATGCTCAAGGCCGCGCTCGAGGCCAAGCTGGGCCGCCCCGTTGACGACCACAACATCCAGGTTGCCGAGGCCGAACTCGCCAGGGGAGGCTCCCTCGACTCGGCCGCGAAGGCCGTCCAGAAGGATCCTCTCGTGTTCGATCTCAACCACGACGGGGATACCAATGCAACGGTGGACCAGCACGGGATCAACGTCGATGGCTCGACGAGCACCAAGTGGGCTGAGAAGGGCGACGGAGTCCTGGCCTTCGGGGACAAGCCCCTCGACACCGACGGGGGCAAGTACAAGGACGCGATGGAGATGCTCACGGCCAAGGCGCAGGAAGCCGGCATCGACACCTCCAAGGGCTTCCTGGATCAGGCCGACCTCAAGGTGCTCGAGTCCAAAGGCCTGACGATGATGGTGTCGAACGGCGACGGAACCAACCAGAGCGTCCCGCCGACCCAGCTCGGGATCTCGCAGATCAGCCTGCAGGGCAAGGCCGTCAACAAGACCGATTCGGTCGGCAACACGATCTCGCTCGAGAGCTCGTTCGTCCAGAACGGTCAGACCCACGCCATGAACGACATGTGGCTGAACGAGATCCCGGTCAAGAAGCCCTGATTGCGTCCGGCCCGACGACTTGAAGGTCCCGCCCCCGGTGGGGGCGGGACCTTCGCCCGTCCGGGCAGGAAGCCCCCACGGTATACTGGTCGCGTGGAGGCGTCCGATGCAGCACTCGCGCGAAGAAACCTACCGGCTCACGGCGATGGTCCGCAAATCCGGCTGAGCGAGCAAGGTCAACCCTCTCGACCTGGCTCAGGTGCTGAGCCGCTTGCCCAGACCCTCCCATCCGGACCTGCTCGTCGGTTTCGAGACGAACGACGATGCCGGCGTGTTTCGCCTGTCGCCAGACGTCGCGCTGGTCCAGACGGTCGACTTCTTCACGCCCATGGTCGACGCCCCGTACGCCTTCGGACAGATTGCCGTCGCGAACGCCGTCTCGGACCTCTACGCCATGGGGGCTCGCCCGCTGACCGGGTTGAACATCGTGGGATTCCCGGTCGGAGACGTCCCGACCGAGATCCTGTCCGAGATCCTGCGCGGGGGAGCGGACAAGGCCACCGAGGCAGGGGTGGTCGTGCTCGGGGGCCACACGGTCGATGACGCCGAACCCAAGTTCGGCATGGCCGTCACGGGCCTCGTCCACCCGGGCCGGGTCGTCACCAACTCGGGGGGGAAACCGGGCGATCGCCTCGTCCTGACCAAACCGCTGGGGGTGGGGATCATCAGCACGGCCCTCAAGCGCGATCTCGCTCCCGCCGACCTCGTCGCCCGGGCGATCGCCACCATGGCCGAACTCAACCGGGCTGCCTCGGAAGCCATGGTCGAGATCGGGGTCCACGCAGCGACGGACGTGACGGGCTTCGGCCTGCTGGGGCACCTGCTCGAGATGATGCGGGGCTCGGGGACGGGCGCCCGTATCGAGGCCAGCCGCGTGCCCGTCTTCCCGGAGGCAGTGGACCTCGCGCGGCAGGACGTGATCCCGGGCGGCACCCGCCAGAACCTGTCCCATGTCCAGCCGGTGCTCGTGCCCGCTCCGGAACTGGATCCCGGGCTGCTCGCCGTTCTGGCGGACGCCCAGACCTCCGGCGGTCTGCTGATGGCCGTGCCACCCGGACGTCTCGAGGCGTTGCTCTCGGCCCTGTCAAGCCGCGGGGTGACGGGACACGCCATCGGTGAGCTGACGGAAGGCGATCGCCTGGTCGTCAGGTCCTGATCTCGGTCATCGCGCGGAAACGCGCTGCGAAGAAGGGATTGTGCAGCCGTTCCTCGCCGACGGTGGTCGCCGGACCGTGCCCGGGATGGAGCACGGTGGAGCCAGGAAGCGCCAGCACGTGCCGGGCCAGCGACTCGATGAGCTGACCGTAGCCGACTCGAGGGACGTTCGGATTCCCGATGGACCCCGCGAAGAGGGCATCCCCCACGAACACGTGACCATCGAGCCGGAACGAGTAGCCGCCCGGCGTGTGCCCGGGGGTATGCAGGGCCTCGAGCAGGCCCCGCCCCAGCGGGATCGTCTCACCATGACGCAGCCAGTGCACCTGGGAATGGGGCACCGGAATGGACGCCGCATCTCCCTCGCCGGCGAGAACGGACACGGCCCACTCGGCATGGATGGCTGCCAGCGCCCCGACGTGGTCGCGGTGCCCGTGCGTGACCAGCACATGCCGGGGACGCCAGCCGCGCGCATCCAGCGCATCGAGGATGCGATCGGGCTCGCCTCCCGGGTCGACGACGAGGGCTTCCTGCCCATCGGTATGGGCGACCAGGTGACAGTTCGAGGTCCAGCCATCGGGCTGCGCGACGACGAGCGTGTGGACCTCGATGCCGCCCGTCCGCTCGGCGACGGGAGCGGGGCGATAGCGACCGGCGGCGATCGCCACGAGGGCTTCCGGGTCGAGCTCCAGGATCCGGGCGAGTTCGACGGCCTCGGCGGCCGTCACGGGACTTGTGAGGGTCTCGAGGGCCTCCAGCCGGGACGGGGAGAGGTCGGACCGGCTCGCGACCTCGGCCCGGGTCAGCCCTTGCCCCGAGCGAGCCTTCCGGACGATGTCCCCGGCCTCATCCTCCAGCATCGGCGCCCTCTCCGGGAGGCGAAGCCTCCCCGGTGGCCGATGGCGACGAAGGCACCGGTTCCAGGGTCGCCCCTTCCCGGATCCACCGCGCCACGCGGACATGGCCCATCTTCTCACCCAGCAGGATGGCCTGTCCGAGCGTGGAACCGGCCCCGACCTGGCACCGTTCCGCCTTCAGGCGCATGCCCGCGAGGAGGTGGCGATCGAGGCCCCGGAGCGCGATGGTCAGCAACTCCAGTTCCAACGGAAGATGATACGCGATAACGGGCAACATGGCATTCAGTTGCAGTTGCCCCATCGCACAGGCGGCGGACACGGCGGCATCGGCTCCCATCACATGACAGACGATCTGATTCACCCACTCGGCGACGGACGGGTTGATCTTGCCCGGCATGTGCGAAGAGCCCGGGACCACGACAGGCAGCTCCCACTCCGAGGGACCGGACGTCGACCCGCTCGCGAGCAAGCGGAGGTCACTGGCGAGGACCCCCAGGTCGCCGGCCAGGCGCCGGACCGCTCCCCCGAGCCCCAGGAAGGCCCCCGTCCCACGCACTGCCGCGACAGGATCCGGCGCCGTGCGCAACGCCGGCCGGTCGACGTGGCGAGCGAGTTCGGCCACGACCTCGGTCCGGTAGGCCGGATCACAGCCCCAGCCCGTGCCGATGGCCGCGCCGCCGAGGGGCACCTCGAGCATGCCCTCGGCGGCTGCCCGGAGAGCCTGGCCCGCATCGGACAGGGTGCTCGCCCAGCACGCGACCTCGTCGGCGACCCGCATGGGGACCGCTTCCTGGAGATGCGTGCGGCCGGCTTTCATGACGCCGCCGACGGCTGCAGCTCGGGTCCGCAAGGTCGTCACGCAGCCTGCGAGGGCCCCCTGGAGGCGATCGAGATGGTCGAGGCAGGCCAGACGGATGGCCGTCGGGATGACGTCGTTGGTGCTCTGGTGGAGATTGACGTGATCGTGCGCGTCGACCCGGATCGGGTGCCCCGTCCCCGCGAGGAGTTCCGAGGCACCCAGGGCGATCGCCTCGTTGAGGTTCATGTGCAGGGACGTCCCGGCTCCGGCCGCATAGACCGGCACGACGAGGGCCCGGCGAAATCCATCGGAGCGCCCGGCCAGCGCGGCCGCCTCGATGGCATGAGCCACGTCGGCGGGCAGGTGACCGAGGCGCGCATGCACCCGGGCCGCCGCGACCTTGATGTCGGCGATCGCGCGAACCAGCGCAGGATCATGTGCGAGCGGGAGGCGGGCGAACACGCGTCGGGCCCGCTCGGCTTCGGCGCCCCAGCGCGCCGAAGCTGGCAGGCGCACGCGACCCAGCGCATCTTCCTCGATCCGGGTCCGATGAGCCACGGCGCACCCCTTTCAGGAAGGTGAGGGCGGCTCACCCTACCATCCGCACGCATGCAAGGGGAGACGAGATCGTCTATCATGCCTGCACGTTGCCCGTATCACGCGCCCGGCGGGGCGCCACCAGACAGAGAGGCTCGACCGCATGCAAACCCTCGAGACGTCGTCCCATCCCCAGTGGATCGAGCAGCTGCTCGGTGCCGAGGCGGAAGCCCTCCTGAGCCACCGCTCGACGGGCATTCCCCGGAGCAGCCTGCACCTGCCGGGACCGGACTTCGTGGACCGGATCTTCGTCCCGAGCGACCGCTCGATCCCCGTCCTCAACAACCTGGCGCGTCTCTTCGGCCACGGCCGTCTCGCGAACACGGGCTACCTGTCGATCCTGCCGGTCGACCAGGGCATCGAGCACTCGGCGGGCGGCTCGTTCGCCTCGAACCCGCTGTTTTTCGACCCCGAGAACATCGTGAAGCTGGCC
>JBIIHZ010000199.1:0-4757 GCA_044235265.1 Candidatus Sericytochromatia bacterium | reverse complement strand
CACCCTACGGGTGCCGCGTCGCGGCCCGCCTGGCCGGCGAGCTCGCTGCCCGTGGCGTGGTGGTCGTCTCGGGCCTTGCCCTCGGGATCGATGCCGAGGCCCATGCTGCTGCGCTGGCCCGGGGGCGGACCTGGGCCGTGCTCGGCTCGGCTCTCGATCGGATCCATCCGGTCTCCCATCGGGAACTCGCGCGACGGATTGTCCGGTCGGGTGGATGTCTCATCAGCGAGTATCCGCCCGGCACCGGGGCTGCGCCCTGGCGTTTCCCCGCCCGGAACCGACTGGTGGCGGGCCTCTGTCGCGGGACCGTCGTCGTCGAGGCGCCTGAACGGTCAGGGGCTCTGCTGACGGCAGCTCACGCCCTGGAACAGGACCGAGAGGTGCTGGGAGTTCCCGGGCCCGTCGATTCCACCGCTTCGGCCGGGGTCCATCGCCTGCTCCGTGAGGGTGCCCGGCTGGTTCGCGACGTGCACGATATCCTCATGGAATTCGGATGGGAAGCCTCGCCGGAGGGGCTGGAAAAGGCCCTCGAGGGCGACCAGGCCGCCATCTGGGCGGCGCTCGGTCCCGGGGCTCGCCCGGTTGACATGCTCCCCGGCCTCACGGGGCTTCCCGCCGCGAGGGTCCAGGCGGCGTTGACACATCTGCTGCTGGCAGGCCGGGTCGCGATGGGGTCGGAGGGTTGGCACAGGCTGGCCTGAGGCGCGCGTCTCGCCGGGGGGACTCTCTCGATGTGCTAGAGTGATGCTCACGGTGGGACCCGGCAAGGTGACCCATCTGTCCCGTGGGTCCGGCGAGGAGGCCGGACGGGGTGAAAGGTGGACGTGTCGTGACGAAATCGCTCGTGATCGTGGAGAGTCCGGCCAAGGCGAAGACCATCGCGAAGATCCTGGGCAAGGACTTCCAGGTGCGGGCCAGCACCGGCCACGTCCGGGACCTGCCGAAGAAGGGCCTCGGAGTCGACGTCAAGAAGAACTTCCTTCCGCAGTACGAGGTGCTGTCGGAGAAGTCCAAGGTCGTCTCGGAACTTCACGAGGCTGCCTCGGGCGTGGACCTCGTGTACCTGGCGCCCGACCCGGATCGCGAGGGAGAGGCCATCGCCTGGCACCTGGCGGAACTGCTCGCCGACCTGGCCAAGCCCATGCGGCGCATCGAGTTCAACGAGATCACGAAGGATGCCATCCTCCGGGCCGTCCAGCATCCGCGGGACATCGATCAGCAGCGCGTCAATGCCCAGCAGGCGCGACGGGTCCTCGATCGGCTCGTCGGCTACAAGATTTCTCCCCTGCTCTGGCAGAAGGTGAAGCGAGGCCTTTCGGCCGGACGCGTGCAGTCGGTCGCCGTCCGGCTCATCTGCGATCGCGAGGCCGAGATCCAGGCCTTCAAGCCGCGCGAGTACTGGAGCATCCGCGCCGATCTCGTGAAACCGCCGGCCCGCACGGCCTTTTCGGCAGAGCTCGTGCGCTGGCAGGGCCAGAAGCCCGAGATCACCTCGGGGGACCAGGCCGGGCAGATCGTCGAGGCCCTCAAGGAAGCCGCGTTCAGCGTCGCCAAGGTCCAGACCAAGGACCAGAAGCGTCAGCCTGCCGCCCCGTTCATCACCTCCACGATGCAGCAAGAGGCCTCCAAGCGCCACGGCTTCACCGTGAAGCGCACGATGGCGCTCGCCCAGCAGCTCTATGAAGGGATCGATCTGGGGAGTGAGGGCCCCGTCGGTCTCATCACCTACATGCGAACCGACTCGGTCCGGATCGCCGACGAGGCCTACGAAGAGGCTCGGGCGTACATCCAGAAGGCGTACGGCAAGACCTACGTGCCGACCACTCGCCGGTCCTTCCCCGTCAAGAAGGGGGCGCAGGAAGCCCACGAGGCGATCCGCCCGACCTCCATCCAGCGCACGCCCGACCAGGTCAAGTCCTTCCTGACGCCCGATCAGTTCAAGCTGTACCGGCTCGTCTGGGAGCGTTTCGCAGCCAGCCAGATGGCCAATGCCACTCTCGCCATCCGGACCGTCGAGATCACGGCGGGCGAGGCCCTGTTCCGGGCCTCCGACACGCAGGTGGTCTTCCCGGGTTTCATGGCCGTTCACGTGGAAACCTCGGAGGACGAGACTGCCGACAAGAAGGCTCCGAAGGTTCCGGACCTCGATGCTGGGGACGCGCTGAAGCTCAAAGAGGTCGTCCCGCAGCAGCACTTCACGCAGCCGCCGCCCCGGTACACCGAGGCCTCGCTCGTGAAGACCATGGAAGAACAGGGGATCGGTCGGCCCAGCACCTACGCACCGACGATCGCGACCATCCAGGACCGTGGCTACGTCGTCAAGAATGCCAAGGCTCTCACGCCCACCGAGCTGGGTATCCAGGTCAACGACCAGCTCAAGAGCCACTTCCCCGACATCGTGGACATCCGTTTCACGGCCGACATGGAAGACAAGCTCGATACCATCGAGACGGGCGAGAACGAGTGGCAGCAGCTGCTCCGGAACTTCTACACTCCGTTTCAGGCCACGCTCAAGCAGGCAGCCAAGGAGATGAAACCCGTCGCCATTCCCTCGGGTGAGCGCTGCGAGAACTGTGGCCAGGAGATGCTCATCAAGAGCGGCCGGTTCGGGGATTTTCTGGCCTGCTCGGGCTACCCCGAGTGCAAGACCACCAAGCCCCTCGTGAAAAAAGCGGGTGTGGCCTGCAAGCGTCCCGGTTGCGAGGGCGAGGTCATCGTGAAGCGAACCCGGACCGGGAAAACCTTCTACGGGTGCAACCGGTACCCGGAGTGTGACTTCACCTCCTGGGATCTCCCGACGGACCATGCGTGCGTGAAGTGTGGCACCTTCACGGTGCTCAAGAAGACCAAGGTCGGCCGCTCGTTCCTGCTCTGCACGAATGCCGAGTGCAAGCACATCATGAACCCGCCCCGGAAGTCGGCAGCCGGTGCCGCGGCCGGCTCCGAAGAGGGAGACGAGGCCGCCTCGCGCGAGGTGGCGTCTTGACGCGACCCGTCACCGTCATCGGGGGGGGGCTGGCAGGCTCCGAGGCGGCATGGCAGCTCGCCCGGTCCGGGGTCCCGGTTCGCCTCGTCGAGATGCGACCCGTCCGCCCCACGCTGGCGCACCACACGGACAAGCTCGCCGAACTCGTCTGCTCGAACTCCCTCGGTTCGCGGACGGAAGGGACGGCTGCGGCCCTCCTCAAGGCCGAGATGCGCCTGATGGACTCCCTCGTGATGCGCGCGGCGGAGCAGGCTGCCGTCCCCGCCGGAGGGGCGCTCGCCGTCGATCGCGACGTGTTTTCCGAGGCCATCATGGCCGAACTCCTGGCCCATCCGCACGTGGAACTCGTGCGCGAAGAGCAGGTCTCGCTCGATCCCGAGGTTCCCACTCTCATCGCCACCGGCCCCCTGACCTCGGAGGCCCTCTCGGCCGAGCTATCCCGCCACGT
The DNA here is from genome assembly GCA_044235265.1 of Candidatus Sericytochromatia bacterium. Taxonomy (GTDB): domain Bacteria; phylum Cyanobacteriota; class Sericytochromatia; order S15B-MN24; family UBA4093; genus JAYKJE01. The sequence continues at coordinate 1,323 of JBIIHZ010000199.1, read as the reverse complement.
GGGGCATGCGCACCTGCACTTCTATGACGCCGCGGCACCGATCCTGGTGAAGGACAGCCTCGACATGGCCGTGGTTTTTCCCCAGGCCCGCTACGACAAGGGAGATGGCGTTTACCTGAACTGTCCCATGGATCGCGACCAGTACCTGGCCTTTCACGAGGCGCTGGTCGGGGCCGAGGGCGCCGTCCTGCACCTCGGAGAGACCGAGCGCAACTTCTTCGAGAGCTGTCTGCCCGTGGAGGTGCTGGGTCGCCGGGGGGTGGACACCCTCCGCTTCGGTCCGATGAAGCCCGTGGGTTTGACGGATCCGCGGACGGGCCGACGCCCCTATGCCGTCGTCCAGCTCCGTCAGGACAACGTCGTCGGTGACCTCTACAACATGGTCGGTTTCCAGACCCAGCTCAAGTGGGGTGAGCAGACGCGCGTCTTCCGGATGATTCCCGGCATGGAGCGGGCCGAGTTCGTCCGGATGGGCGTGATGCACCGCAACACGTACCTGGCCAGTCCCGCCTTTCTCGCACCCACCCTGCAATGGCGCGATCGCCCGATCTGGTTCGTCGCCGGGTGTCTCGTGGGGGTCGAGGGGTACTCCGAGTCGGCGGCCTCAGGTGCGCTCGCGGGGCTCAACCTGGCCAGAGTCCTGCGCGGTCAGGACCCGATCGTCCTGCCCCGGACCTCCATGCTCGGTGCCCTGATGCATTACGTCACGCACGCCGATCCGGCGCGCTTCCAGCCGATGAACTCGAACTGGGGTCTCCTCGAACCTCCCGAGGGGCCCCGGATCCGGGACAAGGCCGAGCGCCATCGCCTCATGGGCGAGCGAGCCCTGGGCGACCTGCGCTCCGTCCTGACCGGCGTTCAGGCCACGCTGGGCTGAGCGTCAGCCCTTCTTGGCGGACCGGGGGCGTCCCCGTCCCTTGTCCGGACTGGTGTCTGCCGGGATGGCGATGAGCATGGCCTCGCAGACCGGTATGCCGCGGCCGAGTTCGCCGTGGAGCGGCGGGGTGTGGCTCGCCACGACCTCCGCGTCGAGGAGACTGATCTCCATCCCGTCGAGCTTGCGACACCGGTTGCAGTAAGCCTTCTTGACCTGCAGGCGGACCCCGATCACCGACCCCTGACTCTCGTAATAGCCGGCCACCAGGTTCCGGCTGGCCAGGAGGCTCGAGTAGATCTCGGAGGCCTGCCGCAACCGGACGTCCATGCGGGTCACGTAGCGCTTCAGGGCCTTCGTCAGAAGCGTCGGATCGACCTTGCCCCGCACGCTGCGTTTGCCGCTCTTGCGGACCATGCCGAGCAACCAGAAGAAGACCATGAGGGCGA
>JBIIHZ010000198.1:0-4802 GCA_044235265.1 Candidatus Sericytochromatia bacterium | reverse complement strand
CCGCTCCTGGTGGCGCAGCTCCATGGCCTGGAAGGTGACTCCCGCCTCTTCGCGAGCCTGCCTCGCCCGCTCGCGCTGCTCTTCCATGCACGTGTGGAACCCGGCCTCATCGACGGTGAAACCGAGCTCACGGGCCAGTTCCATGGTCAGCTCGAGCGGAAAACCGTAGGTGTCGTAGAGTTCGAAGGCCGTCGTCCCGGTGAGCACGGTGCTCTTGCCTTGAAGGGCGTCGAAGGCGGCCTGGAGGAGCTGGGTGCCGCGATCGATGGTCTGACCGAACCGCGACTCCTCGGCCCCCAGGACCTCGAGGATGTGGGCGCGCTGGGCAGCCAGTTCCGGATAGTACCCGTAACCCTCGATGATGGCCTCGGCGACCTCGCGGACGAACGGGCGTCGGATGCCGAGCAACCGGGCGTGACGGATGGCCCGGCGGATGATGCGCCGGAGCACGTACCCCCGCCCCTCGTTGGTCGGCACCACCCCATCCCCCACGAGGAAGGTGGCGCCGCGGAGGTGGTCCGCCATCAGCCGCAGGGAGACCCGGGGCTCCCCCGTCACGACCCCAGGCAACCCGGCGATCGCCTGGATCTGGTCCACGATGGGTTTGACGAGGTCCGTGTCGAAGTTCGAGGACACGCCCTGCATCACCGAGGCGATCCGCTCGAGCCCCATGCCCGTATCGATATTCTTGGCAGGCAGGGGAGTCAGGTTGCCGGCCTCGTCCCGGTTGAACTCCATGAACACGAGGTTCCAGATCTCGAGGTAGCGGTCGTCATCCTCCCCCAGGATGGCCTCTGACTTGCCGTTGCCCGCTTCCGGGCCAAGATCGAAGTAGATCTCGCTGCACGGACCGCAGGGGCCCGTGGGGCCAGCCGCCCAGAAGTTGCTGTCGGCGCCCATGCGCACGATGCGGTCCGCGGGCACGCCGATCTGGTCGCGCCAGATCGCGATCGCCTCGTCATCGGACTCGTAGACCGAGATCCAGAGTTTCGACCGATCGATCTGCAAGCATCCGGTCAGAAACTCCCAGGCATGAGCAATGGCCTCCGCCTTGAAGTAATCCCCGAAGCTGAAGTTCCCGAGCATCTGGAAAAAGGTGTGATGGCGCGCCGTTCTCCCGACCAGGTCGAGGTCGGTGGTGCGGAAACATTTCTGGATGGTCACGGCGCGGGGCGGTTCGGGGGCGGGCTCGACCCCCATGAAGACCGGCTTGAAAGGCAACATGCCCGCCGTGGTGAGCAGGACGGTCGGATCCTGGCGGGGGACCAGCGACGCGCTGGGATGCCACTTGTGTCCCTTGCTCTCGAAAAATTCGATGAAGCGATCGCGAATGAGATTGCCGGGCCAGTTCAAGACGGGACCTCCGCTGAGGATACGGTCAAACGAGGCCCCATTTTACCATGAGGAGGGGCCTCCCCCTTCCGGCGAGGGAGGCCCGGGTGCCGGCGATGGAAGCCTGGAGAGTCTAGACCTGACCGTCGCCAGCCTCGGCCTTTTCGGCGTATTCAGCGCGCTTGACGTCCATTTCCTTCTGCATCAGCTCGACCGATTCACTGAGATGCTCGATGCTTTCCTCGATGTGGGTCCGGGCCGAGGCAATGAGGCTCTCGGTGTTGCCCCGGACGTTCTCGGCGAGCTCCGCTGCCCGGACCCCGAGTTCCTGGAGATTCTCGGCCAGACGTTCGCGCGACCGGTTCCCGGGCTGAGGCGCGAGCAGGATTCCGGCGATGAATCCCCCGAGCGCTCCGACGGCCAGACCGAGGATCACCTCCGTGGCCGAGGCCGAACGACGTTCCATGGCGTTGCCCTCCTTCGAGGTCGTGATGCCGGCGCCGCTGAGCGTCCGGGCGAGGCTGAGGGCAGTATAGAGGGGGAGGGCCCCCCTGTAAACGGTGAGGCGCAGTCCCGGGATCAGGTGCCGCGCGGGCGGCGCGCCGGGCGTGCAACCCGGCAGGGCTCCACGTGGGAGAGGGCCCACCCCATGGCTGTCAGCAGAACCAGACAGAAGGCGAGTTTCACGACGAACCCTTCCCCGGAGCAAAAAAGGGGGAGCCAAGCTCCCCCTGTCAGTCGGGACGACAGGATTTGAACCTGCGACCCCCTCGTCCCGAACGAGGTGCGCTACCAAGCTGCGCTACGTCCCGATGACGTCACCATACCACGCGCCCCGAAACGGTCGCAAGCCGCTCAGGGGTCCAGACCCCGCAGTTGCATCGCCGTGGAAAGTTCGCGGAACCCCTCGATCATCTGTCCGCGGCGAAGGTGCAGCTGGCCGATCAGGAAGTGCGGCACGGCGTGATCCTGCATGGCGAGGGCCTTGCGCCAGAGGGTGAGCGCAGCCTCTGGGTCCCCGGCTTCCAGGCGAAGGTACCCCAGATACAGCAACGGCCAGAGATCGAGGGGGTCCTGATTCGCCATGCGTTCGAAGTACCGGGTGGCCTCACGCGTCAGGAACGCCGCCGAATCGCGTCTCCGGGACGACTCTTCGGCCTGCTCGGGAGGCAAGGCGTCGGCCGACCGCCGGGCTTCCAGGGCCTTGAAGTAGCTGGCGAAAGCCAGCCGGAAAAGCGCATCCTGGGAATCGGGGTCGCGGTCTGCCGCCGGCTTGAGACGTGCAAACAGGCGGTCCGCATAATCGGGGGCCAGTTCCTGGACCCTGGTCAGCTCCCGGTAACCCGCCTCCAGCTTGACGGTGCGGGCCAGGGCCATCGCGAGCTCGAAGTGGGCGTCCGGATCGGCCGGGGCCTCGCGCACGCGTGCCTCCAGGGCCTGGACGAGTTCCCGCGGAGTATCGGCGGCCAGCGCGAGGCTTCCTCCGGCCCCCGTGCCCAGGACGAAACCGATCAGGCCCACCAGTACGCCCCATCCACGTATGCTCGACGACATCTGACTTCCTCCCGGAGCTTCCGATACGTTCATGCCCCGTCCGGGGTCGCCTCAGTCGGCTCGAGCGAGGGTATCACGAGCCTTCTTCCCGTGTCGGGGTCCCGCCACAGCCGGAAGTTCGCCCCGTAGGCCGAGATGAGGAAGTCCGGTGTGAGGACCTCATCAGACGTTCCCTGGCGCTCGATGCCCGAGGCCGCGAGCCACACGAGGCGATCGCCCACCAGGCTGGCCAGATTCAGATCGTGAAGCACGACGATCAGGGTCTGGCCATGGGCCGTGGACCACCTGCGAAGGACCCGGACCAGTTCGACCTGCGCCCCGGGATCGAGCCAGGTTGTCGGTTCGTCCAGGACCAGCACGGCGGTTCGCTGCACGAGTGCCTGAGCCAGGCGGGCACGCTGCCGCTCGCCGCCAGAGAGCCTGTCGAGACGACGGGATGCCACGGCTTCGAGCCCCAGATCGGCGAGGACCTCGTCGACACGGGTGGCATCCTCCGGTCCCGGCAGTCCCGGCCAGCCCGCGTGAGGATGGCGCCCCAGCAGGACGAATTCGCGGACCCGGAACCCCGGATCGGCTGGAGGCACCTGGGGAACGAAAGCCACCCGCCGGGCCCGCTCACGCGGGGACCAGGACGACATCGGACGCCCTTCGAGAACCAGCTCACCGCCCCTCGGGGGCAAGATTCCGGCAAGCGTGGAGGCCAGCGTGGACTTGCCGACCCCGTTCGGTCCGAGCAGGACGGTGCACCGTCCTGCCTCGAAGCCGAGATCGAGTCCCGGCCAGAGGGGACGCGTTCGCCCCACGAGCAGACCTCGGGCCTCCAGAACGGGCGTCATGCACGGTGTCCCCGGACGAACCATGCCAGCAGCACGGGACCGCCGAGCAGGGCCGTCACGATGCCGGCGGGGATCTCACCGCCGGGCCACACGATGCGCCCGGCGAGATCGGCCAGCACCACGAGGCATCCTCCGAGCAAGGCAGCGACCGGCAGGGCACGGCGCAGGTCCGCGCCTGCGAGCAGCCTGGCCGCGTGCGGGACCATGAGCCCGACGAAGCCTATGGCACCGCAGTGCGCCACCGTCGAGGCCGTGAGTACGGTCGTGGCGAGAACCAGGACCAACCGGGTTCGCCCGGTGGCCACTCCCAGGCTGCGGGCACGTTCATCCCCCAGTTGCAGCAAGTTGAGGGCAGGCAGGAGGAAAACCACCCCGACCAGACCGACCACCGTCCAGGGGAAGAGGGCGGCGACATCGGACCAGGAACGCGTCGAGAATCCCCCCATCATCCAGAAGAGCAGCGGGGCCACCCGGTCGGGCCAGACGGCCGTGACGAGTGCGAGCCCGGCGGAGGTGAAGGCACTGACGGACAGGCCGATGAGGACCAGGCGCTCGAGGCCCCCGTCCCGGCTCGCGAGCAGCAGGACGGCCAGCACGGTCGCCAGACCTCCGGCACAGGCGGCAGCGGATACGGCGGCCGGCGCGCCGAGAGCCAGGGCGAGAGCAGCGCCCAGGGATGCTCCCGAGGTGATCCCGAGCAGGTAGGGGTCCGCGAGCGGGTTGCAGAGCATGCCCTGCCACACCCCACCGCTCACGGCCAGAGAGAACCCCGACAGGATGGCGAGGGCTACCCTCGGGGCGCGCACGTCGCCCACGATCTGCCGGAACGTGATATCATCTGATCCCCCAGATATGAACAGGATGATATCATGAACCCCTACCCAGGTCGCACCCCCCATCAAGGCCACGAGCACGGCGATCGCCATGGCACACGTGCTGGAGAGCAGCAGCCAGGGCAAGGGGAGGTTCGACACGGTACGCATCCGGGCGAGGGCCTCGCATCTCCGGGAAAGAGGGGGGAAGACCGGGCCGCCTGCTGGCTGGAAGGCCGGGGGCAGCCGATCATAGCACGCAACTTCC
>JBIIHZ010000197.1:0-4806 GCA_044235265.1 Candidatus Sericytochromatia bacterium | reverse complement strand
TGGCATCCCGCGGACGCTGAAACAGGGTCACCACGGCCCATCAACGCCCGGGTGGAAACCGTCGCCTCGAAGCCGCTCTTCAGACAGGCCCTGCGCTCCCGGAGATGCCTCGTGCCGGCCGATGGTTTCCTCGAGTGGGAACGACGAGCCGGCGGCGAGAAGCGTCCCGTGTGGTTCCGGCTGGAGCCCGCGCGCTGGTTCGCGATGGCCGGCCTCTGGACCCCCTCCGCAGAAGGCCCGGGCTCGTTCACGATCCTCACGACCACACCCAACGAGCTGGTCGGGGCCGTCCATGACCGCATGCCCGTCATCCTGCCTCGCCCGGCCTACCGGGCCTGGCTGGATCCGGCCCACCCCGACCCGCTGGGCCTGCTGCGTCCGCTTCCGGCCGGACAGATGACCCGCACCGAGGTCGATCCACGCCTGGGAAGCCCACGCGAGGATCACCCGGACCTTCTGCGCCCCTGGAAACCTGCCCAGACCTCCCTGTTTGATGCATGATGTCAGGCATGTCCGTTCAACCTTGACCGTGGAGGCTTTCTCGATGCGCATCCCCGCACGGCTTCATCGTCCGAATCTCCCCCTCGGGCTCGCCCTCGTCCTCGCCGCCGGATGCGCGGGCGTCCCGATCGTCCAGGGCCCAGGCCCTGCCGGGAACGGCACCTCGCCAGCCCCGTCGCCACGCCCCACCACCAACCCGACGACGAACCCCGGCGCCAACCCGCAGGTCACCCCGGGGCCCAGCACGACGGCCGCGACTGGGGACGAGGTCAACGTCAGCTTCCAGGTGTCTCCCATCGCGCTGGGTGCCAGGGCCCTGCTGCTCGAGGCCGTTTCCGGCGACGCCCGACTCGTGGACATCCAGAGCGGCGTGCTCTCGACGCGCATTCGCAAGGGGCAACTGGCCGTGGCCCTGCTCGATCCCAACATGGAGCCCTCCACCCTCCTGGTGAAGGGAGACGACACGCTTTTCCAGCTCGACTCGGACACCTCCCTGGGGACCTTGACCTTCAACACGCAGACCGGCGACCTGACGACGGTCGCCCCGCTCCGAGCCGTCGCAGCGGCCAGCTTGCCGTCCTGGAACATCCAGCACGGCGCGGCCCCCGACCTCACCGATCTGCGCGGACTGAAGGCCGTGGCGAGTCCGAAGTCGGTGGATCTCTCGAAACTCGCGATCGACGGACTGGCCGATGCCGACGGGGACAAGGTCCCCGACTTCCTCGACAACGACTGCGACGAGAACGGCGCGTATGACCGCGAAGAGGGCGTCGATCTGACCTCGATCATCCCGCTCTCGACCCCTTCGGCCGATATCCGGGCCGAACTCGGGACGCTGCGCCCCTACGCCTTCGACAACCTCAAGCTGGACGCCACCCAGGTCTTCCGCGGTGACGGCGACTTCTGGCCTCACTCGAGCCGGCACGTCCTGGCCTTCCACCTGGACGCCTCACCGGCCCTCCTCTCGCTCATCGACAAGGTCGAGATCCCCGCTCCCCCCGCCTACGCCCGGTGGAAAATCGCCCCCCTGGCTGGCGGATATCGGGCCATCTCCGCCTATCCGCCCGCAGGGCAGCAGTGGAGCAACACCTCTTTCCGGCTCCCGTTGCTGGAAGGCCCGGGCGGCAAAGAGGTTCACGGGATCTGGATCGAGTCGAATGGAGACCCCTCTCCGGCCTTCCTCCAGTACAAGATCACGTTCAGGGATGGTTCGACGGCGCTCGCGAACACGCGCATCCATTACGTGTTCCACACCCCCTCGCGGGTGGATTCCGTCGCAGGCACGACCATCTCGTATCCCGTGAACGCCGGCGATCCGGGTACGTCCACGAACCCGATCACCATCCCCTCGACGGGCACCACCGTGACCCTGGAAGGGCGCCGGCCCCTCACCCGCGCGGGAGGCAGCCCCATCGTCGGCATGAAGGTCAACGCGCACATCTTCTACCTGGATGCGTCGGGCAACCAGATCCGGACGATCGCCACGCAGACGCCGCAGGTCACGGATCTCGGCCCCATCGGCACCCCGCTGCAGCTGGTGCTCGACAAGGCCCGCGACCTGCCGACCACGGTCGACGGCCGCCCCGTCGCCTCCTACAAGGTCGACTTCACGGTATCCGGGCGGAACGGCGACAACTGCGCCGAGTGGTTCTACCTGAAATACTGAGCCACGCGCCCGGGTCCGGGCCACCCACGACCGATCCGGAGGGCCGTCATGCGCGCGTGACGGCCCTCCCGGCTTTACCGTCTCTTCACGTCAGCTTCCTGTTAACGGCCCGATAACAGACATGTAAGCTTCCTGGAAACGGATCGATTCATGCGTCTCGACGGCCCCGTGCGCGCCCTGCTCGCTCCCCTCCGCCAGCCGACCCGGCAGGCGACCTCCTCGCGGATGGCCGCTGCCACGGGCCGGGAAGCCGTCGATCGCCTCGTCCTCGGTGCGCGTCCGTTTCTCGCCCCCGAACTCCGCGCCGCCGAGACGCAAGCACGCACCCTCGGACTGACGCTCCGCCAGGCGACCGAGCCGTCCGTCGCGACGCGCGAGGCCCGGGACCTCATGGCGTCTCGCGCGCTCCTGCCCGACCTCGACATCGATCGCCTCGCCCGGATGCCCGAGGACACCCTCGGAGGCGCCTACGGTCGCTTCATGCAGGCGACGGGCTACACGCACGACGTGTTCGCCCCGCTCGATCGCTACCGCTTCCCCGCAAGCAAGGCCCCGGCCGAGGGCGTGGACCTCATCCGGGGCAACTCGGACCTCGACTGGGTGCGGCGCTGGACGCGACAGACGCACGACTTCGGCCACCTCGTCTCGGAGTACTCCATGATGGTCAGGGGCTTCGCGATCCCTGCGGCCAGCGACGCGGCCGCCGGCAGGCACCTGCTCCAGCACCGCCAGACGCACCTCGAGGAGATGGCGTTCCGGACCTTCTGGATGGGGCAGACGCATCACCCCGTCTCGGCCACCACCGTGGCCGGGTGGATCCGCGACGTCCCGCGCTACTTCGACCGCATCGAGGGCCTGAGGGCCCACCAGGACATGAGCTTCGAGGTCCTCGAGGAACTCGCGCACCGGGCGATCGCCGACGGCACGCTCGAGTCGACGCGCCCGCTGCATGCGCGCATGAAACAGATCGTCCGCGACGCCGTGCCTGCACACGTGGACCGGATGCCGGCCGACCAGCGCCGGTTCATCGAGCAGATGGTGGATGCTTACGAGCGCGGGCTCGACGCCCGCTCCACCCTCGCCCTCCGGTGGGATCGGTTGCTCGAGCGGCCGCTGGACGGCCTGAAATCGGACCTCGGCCTCGCCCCCCGGCGCGTGGTGCCCCCGACCGCCCACATGAGCTTCAGCCGCCCGCCCCTGCAAGAGGCGGTGCTCACCCGGAACGCGAAAGCAGGCTCCCGTCCATGATGGTCTCTCGAAAGCCCTCTACCCGCATGGCGGCGCTCGGCACCTGGATCGTGCGCCACCGGGCCCTGGTCGTCGCGTTCTGGCTCGCGTGCATCAGCCTGGCGGGACTCGGCGCGAATCGCGTGACCGAGGTCCTGACCGGTGGATCGGGTTCGGTTCCGGACAGCCCTTCCCGCCAGGTCGAGAGCATCCTGCGCACCGAGTTCTCGAACCCGTACACGCACCTCGTCGCCATCGTCGTGTCGAGCCATGCGCCCCGCCCCGACCTCTCGATGCTGCACGAGACCGTGCAGGACCTGGTGGCGGAACTCCGCTCGTGCAAAGACGTGTCCCGCGTCATCGGACCGGGGGATCCGTCTCCGATCCCGCTCACCTCGGAAGCGGGTCACCGCATCATCCTGCTGGTGGGGCTCGATGCGGCCGACGCCACCGAGGCCCTGAACATGATGCCCACCCTGCGCGAGCTGACCCGGTCCGTCACGGACCGACACCGGGAACGCGTGGCCGGCCTCGAGATCGCGGTGACGGGCATGCCGGCCGTGACCTTCGACATCAACCGGCACAGCAGCGACGACACCTCGCGTGCCGAGGGCCGGCTCCTCCCGGTGACCGTGCTGGTCCTGCTCTTCGCCTTCGGGGGGCTGGTGGCGGCGGGGCTGCCGCTGCTGGTCGGATTCGGTGCCACGGGCATCACGCTCGGCATCGCGTTCGTGCTCGCCCGGTGGCTGGAGCTCTCGATCTACGTCCAGAACGTGGCCAGCATGATCGGCCTGGCCGTCGGCATCGACTACTCGCTGCTGATGGTCCACCGCTTCCGGCAGGCGTGGCAGCAGCACGGGAACACGGAGCGCGCGATCGCCGAGACCCTGGACACGGCGGGCGTCGCCATCACCTTCTCCGGGCTGACGGTGGCGATCGGCCTGGGGGCCATGGCCTTCACCCCCCTGCTCGACTCGCGTTCGGTGGGCCTCGGGGGGCTGCTCGTGGTGGTCGTCGCGGTCCTGATGGCCCTGACGCTCCTGCCGGCCCTGCTCTCGTGGCTGGGCCCCCGCATCGACGCTCCCCGACGCCTGTCCACGTGGATCCTCCGCCAGGCCGACCGGAGTCGCTGGGAACCCTGGATCCGCGGCATCCTCGACCGTCCCCTGCGAGCCGCCCTCCTGAGTCTCGGTTTGCTCCTCGGCCTGGCGGCGCCGCTCGCGAAAGTCGAGCTCGGTTATCCCGACACGGCGCTCTTTCCCCCGTACATGGACTCCGTGAAGGGGATCGAGGCCCTCGATTCCATGGGCCTCAGCGGGACGTTGATTCCCCTCCATGTCCTCGTGCGCGACCCCGACGGGCCCGTCCTGGGAACGGAACACCTGCGTGCCCTGATGGACCTGAGCACCGAG
>JBIIHZ010000196.1:0-4821 GCA_044235265.1 Candidatus Sericytochromatia bacterium | reverse complement strand
CTGCGGCGATTTCGGTGTCCATGCCCTCGATCCGCGTCCGGAACTCGGCCAGGCGGGTCTCGGCCTTCTCGGGGACCGGACCGACGACGGGGCACGTGGCCAGTTGCTGACGCAGCTGCTCGAGACCGGACCATGCGGGCCAGCATGCGATGAGCCGCTCGAGCCGCCCGGGTTCACCGTGGGCGCGGGCGTGCGCGGCGACGGCCTGCTCGACCCGTTCACGCCAGGCCTCCGTTTCCGTCTCCAGCTCGCCGAGGCGAGCGCGGACCAGCTCGGCCTCGCGAAGGGCCTGGTCGAGGGCCTGGCTGGCCTCACGTTCGGCGCGACCGGCCTCCCGGAGAGCGTTGACGGCAGCCGCCTGGTCCTCCTCGTGACGGCGGATCTCGTCGCGCCGGACGGGGGAGGCATCGAAGGCCTGGAGGCGATCGCGGGTCCAGTCGGGACCGAGCCGCATCAGCGCACTCGAGAGCTGGGTCGTGAGGTCCTGACAGCTCGAACGGGCCTCCGTCCGATCGAGGAGACTCTGGCGGAACGCCGCCACCCCGGCATGCAAGGCCAGGCATCCGTCCGCGAGTGCCTCGACACCGTCATCTGGTACGAGGAGCTCGAGCCTTTGCTTGAGGGCCTCGACCTCGGCGGTGGCCGCGAGATGCTGCTCTTCCGCCTGTTCGAGCCGGGTGAGCAACCCGGTGAGACGGACCTCGGCCCGGTCCGGAAAGGTCGGAACGGACGGTAGCTCGGAGAGCCGGGCAACAAGTTCGGTCCGCTCCGACCACCTCGGCCAGAGTTCGAGCAGGAGTGTCAGGATCTGACGTTCATGCTCCACCCCGGAAAGAGCCGCGGAACGTGCCGCCAGGCTCTCTTCGAAGCCGGCTTCCTGCTTGCGGAGGTCGCCGAAACGGCTGGACTCGCGTCTCGCGTGCTCGAGCGACTCGCGGGCCTCGCGGATCTGGCGCTCCAGGTCGCACAAGAGCGAGACGCGCGCACGCGCACGATGGACCCCGTCATTCTGCCGGGCCAGCACCGACAGGGCCTCGCGGGCGCTGTTGCGCGCCCCCTGGAGGCTACCCGCGAAGATGCGATCCTGGATGCCGTCCTGTCTGTGAAACTTCTCGTCCTGCAACTCGGTCAGACTGAAACCGAAGACCGAGCGGTAAAGGCCGACGCTCGCGTGGCCCAGGAGGGCCGAAAGGTCGTCCTGGGTGCCCTCGCGCTCCCCGGGCAACCAAATCCGGACCCCCTCCTTGCGATCGAGGTGACGCTCGACCACCGCGAGCCCCTCTCCCGTCTCGAGGAAAAGCCTTCCGCCGTGACGCCCCCCGTTCAGGGGCGGTACGCGATCCTCGGATTGCTTCACGGCCCCGAACAGGACCATCCGGATGAAGGCGAGCAGGGTACTCTTGCCGGCCTCGTTCGGGCCAAGGACGACCGTCAACCCGGGGCCCAGACCCCGCTGCTGATGGTCACGAAAGTGACCGTAGCCGTCGATCGACCATCCCTCGAGGTGCATGATCAATCTCCTTCCAGAAGGTCGAGGGCCAGGGCCGCTGCCTCCGCGAGCAGCGCGTCATGGTCCGTCGCGGAGCTCGGCCCGAGCAGGTCCCGGAAGCGGTCCAGAGGTTCGAACGTCTCCGCGAAGAAACGGGTCCGGAGGGCGAGTTCCGGATTGACGAGCGTCGGGTGCTCGAGCAGACGGGCGGAAAAATCTCCCCGCAGGCGGATGGCATCGCGATCGAGCGGCGACGCGGCGGCGTTCCGGAGGTCTTCCCACCAGAGCAGAGGTCCGGGACGGTCGTGCTCGCGTCTGAGGTCGTCGATCATCTCTTCGAGCCGGCCGGGATGCCGGAGATCGGAGTAGATCAGTCCGCGTCCGACCAGCTCGGCGCGGAGGATCAGACCCCGCCCGTCATGCGAAGCGAGCGCCTCGTCCGCACGTTCCTGCAAGGCCCGCAGCAGCGAGGTGACATCGTCGAAGGGCGCGATGTCGATCGAAAACGTCTCGAAGCGGACCCGATCGCACGCGACGAAACGCGGCTCCCGGAGGTGGGTCCCCTCGACTTCCACCACGAGGGCCCCCTTGGCCCCCCGCTCCCCCGACCCCGGATGCCGGCCCTGGAGGTTGCCCGGATAGACGACCCAGGGCTGACGGGAAAGGATCTGGCGGCGGTGGACATGCCCGAGGGCCCAGTAGTCAAGCCCGATGGCGGCCAGCTCCTCGACCGAGCACGGGCTGTATGGGGCGTGTTCCCCCTGGGCACCCGCGTTCGCATGGAGCAACCCGATGTGGATGCCCGGTGCCTCGGTCCGACGGAAACGCAGGGCGAGATTCTCGGTGACGTGCGGCTTGTCGTGGCTCAGGCCGTGGACGGTGGCGATCGTCTCACCGTCCCGCACGACGGGCACGGCCTGCACGGCCGCCGAGCCGAACACCGTGACCCGGGAAGGCCATTCGCGGATGGCCGACCAGCCGCCGAGCGGATCATGGTTCCCGTGCACGATGAAGGTCGCGATGCCCCGTTCATCGAGGCGGCGGAGGCCCTGCTCGAAGCGACGCTGGGCCCGGATGCCACGCTGAGCGCCATCATAGAGGTCCCCCGCGAGGAGCAGGAAAGCCGCGTCCTCGGCCAGGGTCAGGTCGATGAGGGCATCGAAGGCCTCGAGAGAGGCCTCCTGGAGCAAGCGAGCGACGCGCTCCGACACCTTGCCGATTCCCGCGAAGGGCGTATCCAGATGCAGGTCGGCTGCGTGGATGAAACGGAACATGGGGCCCCCTCGTCCGGAATCGGGCTCGTCTGCTGTGATATACCGGATCGAGTGTACGGATGGCAAGCCGTCGTGACGTGGTCACGTCACCCGGTTCACTCCCCGGTGCGTGACCGACATGGTCAGTTCGAACCCTTGAGCAAGCGGTACTGCTCGCGCTCGAGCTCGTTGAAGGCATCGAGCAGGTTCCCGTAACCCACGAGGTTCCCGAGCTTGACGAGGTCGATGCGGGGCACGCCGTGCGCATCGAACTGGCTGCTGAAACAGCCCATGTCGAGGGTGTCCGCCTTCCAGTCCGTGAGTGCCCCGACGATGAAGTTGCCGAACCGGAAGGCATCGTACTCGTGGTTCAGGCTGCAGAAATCCGAGAAGTTGAGGTCGTTCGAGAAGGCCTTCTGCGCGACGAACGCTGCCCGGTAATGCTCTTGCCTGAGGCGACGCGGCTGCTCCGGATCGAACGCGGAAGCCCCCACCGTCGCCTCGCCAAAGGCCAGCTGGAACTGCGCCGAGTGTCGCGTCTCGTGGATCAGCAGCAGGAGGCCCGTCCAGGGATTGGCATCCCGGGCGATCGCCTCCGGGTTCAGGATGACCCGGCCCGTCCCGGGCCTGGCCGGATCGAAATCGAAGTAGGCGGGCCCCTTGATCTCGGTGGTGCTGATGACCAGCTCGGGCGGCGTGATCTCGAGCGTCCGGCACTCGAGGTCGAAGACGGCACGGAGCACGCGCAGCTGCTGCTCCCAGGTCAGGGTCGGAAACATGCGGACCCGGCCGAGCAGGTCCGGATTGGCCCGGATCGCCTCGAGCACCTTCGAGCGCGCGACGGTGGAATCGGCCTCGATCGCGCGGAGACCGGCCTGGGCCTCGGGCATCAACGAAAAGGCTTTCGGGGCACGGGCCTCGACTTCACGACGCGCGAAGAATCGGGGATCGAGCGGTTCAGCCGAGCGGGTATTCGTGAAGGACGGGTGCTCGTGAGCGTCCGGGCCACGAAGACCGGCCGTCGCGGGCAGGCCGCATGAAGAGACGAGGAAAGCGGTCATGGACAGGGTGACGAGGGTCGCAGGCCGGGCGAGGGTCATCGAGATATCCGTTCGTGGTCGTGGGGGGAACGATTTCCACCGTAACGGAGAGCCCGGCCCGTGACATGCCGCCCTGTGACACTTTCACCGGTGTCCATCGGGGGCAAGGACAGGCGGCCTGGTCCGGATAACACCGGCATGAAGGTCTTCCTTAACCGCACCAGCCCCGTCTCGCTCCAGGAACAGCTGGCTGCCCAGATCGGACAGATGGTGGCTGCCGGCGACGTGGCACGAGGCTCGGTTCTCCCGAGCATACGTGCGCTGGCTGGGCGTCTCCAGGTGCATCACAACACCGTCCGGGCAGCCTATCAGCGCCTCGAAGCCCTGGGCGTGATCGCGAGTCGCAAGGGCAGTGGCACCCGCGTGGTGGATCATGACGACCCTCGTCCGATACCCGGCGAAGCGGCCTCCTTGCAGGCACTCGCCGCGCGCTTCGTCGCACGGGCGCGAGAGCTCGGGCACGGGGACGCCACCCTGCGCGAGGCCCTCGAGCGGGCCCTGACGGACCGGCCGCACGAGCGGATCGTCGTGATCAACCCGCATCTCGATCTGCTCCGGATCTACGTGCACGAGCTGGCCGGCATGACCGACGTTCCGACGTCCGGCATGACCTTCGAGGAGCTGGTGGCCTCCCCCGGGAGCTGGAGGGAACGGACGCTTTTTCTGACCTCGACCAATCATGCGACCCCCGTGCGGGGGGAACTGGGTGACGAACGGAAGCTCATCCTGATGACGCTCGCCTCGATCCAGCCGCTCCTGGATCGGGCACGGACCTTGCCTGCGGACGGCCTCCTGGCCATCGCCTCATCGTCGGAACGCTTCCAGGTGCTCTTCCGGGAGATGCTGTCGGCCGTCTGCGACGACGATCGGTTACTGGATGTGCCGCTCGACGACCCCGACCTCGCACGGAGCCGGCTCCGTCTGGCCACGCACGTCGTGACGGATGCGGAATCGGCCACCCGGCTGGTGGTCCCGGACC
>JBIIHZ010000195.1:0-4860 GCA_044235265.1 Candidatus Sericytochromatia bacterium | reverse complement strand
CTGGGGTTCCACAACCTGCTCATCGTCGGCATCGACGACAGCTACGACCCCAGGGGCCACCGGGTCGAGACCGACCGAGCCCGGACCGACACCATCCTCCTCGTCCGCCTGCGTCCCGAAGACAGACGGGCCTTCGTCCTGTCCATCCCCCGCGACACCCAGGTGCTCGTGCCGGGCTACGGGACGGAGAAGATCAACGCCGCCCACGCCCTCGGGGGTCTGGAGCGCACCACCGAGGTCGTCGAGAGTCTCACGGGTGTGGACGTCGAGCGCACCGTCAGCATCCGCCTGAGTCAGGCGATCCGCTTCCTCGATGACCTGGGTGGTGTGAAGGTCTACGTCGAGCATCCGATGCACTACGACGACCACACGGCCAAGCTTTCGATCCACCTGGAGCCGGGCTGGCACCAGCTCTCGGGCAGGGACGCCGTCGGGTATGCGCGCTTCCGCCACGATGCCCTGGGGGACATCGGTCGCGTCGCTCGCCAGCAGAGCCTGATTCACGCGGTCCAGCGCAAGCTGTTCGACCCCCTGACCTGGTGGCGCCTGCCGGCCCTCGCCCGTTCTGCCCGGGCCATCTTCGACACCACCATCACGGGTGACGAGATCCTCAAGCTTGCGAAGTTCGCCCACGAGCGTCCGTCCGTCAGCTACATGACCCTTCCCGGAGACTTCGGGCACGGCGGTTACTGGATTCCCAGCATCGCGCGCATCGCTTCCGTGATGGAAGGCCTCGATCGCGATCGCCCCTCGCAGCCTCCCCGCCAGGAATCACCCGCCACCATCGAGATTCTCCACGCGCGGGGGATGGAAGCGGCCGCCACCGCCCTGGCCAGCTCGCTCGGCCAGAAGGGCCTCACAGTCGTCCGGACCGCCATCCTGCCGTCCGGCATGTCGGCCACCTCGCGCGTCATCGGTCGCAACAGCAACCCGACGCTCGATCCCGTCCTCGAGGATGTCGTCCCGGATGCCACCTGGCAGCTCAGCGACGACGTCTCCCCCTACTCGGCCGATTATACCGTTGTGGTGGGTCCCGACTTCAGATGACGACGCCCCTGCTCCAGGCCCGGCGGGTGACGCGAGCCTTTCGTGCCTCGGATGGGGCCCTCGAGGTGCTCCACGCCGTCGATCTCGAGGTCCGGCGCGGCGAGTTCGTGGCCATCACCGGCCCCAGTGGCAGCGGAAAGAGCACCTTGCTCTACCTGCTCGGTGCCATGGACCGACCGGACGAGGGCGAGATCCTCATCGACGGCCAGTCCACGTCCTCCCTGGGTGAGCCCGAACTGGCCAGCCTCCGGCAGCGCCACATCGGGTTCGTCTTCCAGTTTCACTTCCTGCTCCAGGACCTGACTGCCGTCGAGAACGTCATGACGCCCCTGTTGCTGGGTGGGATGTCTTTCCGGAAGGCCCGTGAGCAGGCTGCCGGCATGCTCGAGCAGGTCGGTCTCGGTCACCGCCTGACGCATCTCCCGTCCCGGCTGTCGGGTGGGGAGCAGCAGCGCGTCGCGATCGCACGGGCCCTCGTGCATCGCCCGGCCCTCCTGCTCGGAGACGAACCCACGGGCAACCTGGATACGCGGACCGGCGAACAGATTCACGCCCTGCTGAGGCAGGCCAACCGCGAGCACGGGCAGACCATCGTGCTCGTCACCCACAACCCGGCGCTCGCGGCCCTGGCCGATCGCGTCATCTCCATCGAGGACGGTCGCGTGCATGGTGTCTGAAGACCTCGACGGGCTCGGCGCCCCCCTGCTGGCCGATCCCACCCTCACGATGCGCTACGCACCCGGCCGACTCCCGATGGGGCTGACCGGCAACCACCTGATCCACGCCGAGAACCGGGTGGCACTCGAGGCCCTGCTCCCCACGCACCGCGGGCGTGTGCGCCTCGTGTATGCGGACCCGCCCTACAACACCGGCCGTTCCCATGCCCACTTCGAGGACCGCAAGGACTCTTCCGAATGGCTCGAGCAGGTCGGGGGAACGCTGGTCCGGTGCTGGGATCTGCTCGAACCGGGTGGGTTCCTGGTCGTTCAGATCGACGACCGCGAGTTTGCCCGCCTGTACCTGTGGCTCGCCCACGCCCTCGGCGAGGAGCGCCTCAAGACCGTCGTGGTCAAGATGGCGGAACCCACCGGGGTCAAGATGGCCCAGGTCGTCCAGCAGGGCTCGCTGCCGCGGCTCAAGGAATACATGATCCTCGCGGGCAAGTCCGGCGTGAAGGGCCTGGTCGCCGACCGGGTTCCCAAGGGGCGCTGGGACGCCGAGTATCGCTGGGTCCTGACGCATCCGGATCCGGCCGCCGTCCCTCGCCTCCGGCAGTTGCTCTCGGACGACGACGCCCTGCGGCACGAGGGACTGGCCGAGGTCGACGCGATCGCCCGCGGCCTGGTGCTCGAGAGCCTGCGCACCGTGTCCCTGCGCGAGCGGGGAGTGGCGCCCGACGAGGCCTGGTGCCTCCAGGAGGCCTGGCGCATCGTGCGTACGGTTGCCACCACTCCCGCGGCTCGCAAGGTGGCCGATCGAAAGCGGGACGAGGTGAGCGACGAGGCCGCTTGTTTCGTCGTGCGGACCACGCAGGGCCGGCACTACCTCATCCGGAACGGCTACGACCGGGCCCAGGAGCAGCCGCGGATCCGGATCCTGTTCGCCGATGACCACCTGACGGTGCATCCAGGCGATTTCTGGGACGACATCCGGACCACCGGGCTCGACAAGGAAGGGGGCGTCACCTTCCGCCAGGGCAAGAAGCCCGAGGCCCTGCTGCGCCGTGTCGTGCACATGACGACGCGTCCGGGGGACCTCGTCCTGGATCCGTACGGCGGTTCCGGCACCACGGCAGCCGTGGCCCACAAGATGGGTCGGCGGTGGATCCTCGTGGAGCAGGGGGACCAGTGTCGCACGCACTGTCTGCCTCGCCTCTCGCGCGTCATCGCGGGGGACGACTCCGGGGGCATCACGGCGCGGGAACGATGGACCGGGGGCGGAGGTTTCCACGGCTGGAGTGCTCCGCCAGAACGGGATCGACCCGTCGGGGATGGTTGACGGGGGCTTCCTGTCTGAATCTGAGATGAAAGGGGGGTAGAGCTGGCTCTACCCCCCTTTCATCTTTGTCTGGTGCCCGAATCGGAACCGAGAGGGTCGCTTGCTTGACGGGACCCTCTCCATCCGGACCTTGATGGCCTGGTGCTAGTCGTTGCCGAGATCGTCATCCTTCTCGAGGGCTTCGACCGAGTCGGGGGCATTGACGGTCTGGTTGATCAACGAGAGCTTGGTCCGGACCATCTGCTCGATCTCGTTGAGAAGATCCGGATTCTCGCGCAGGAAGGTCTTGGCCCCGTCGCGGCCCTGACCGATGCGATGCTCGCCATACGAGAACCACGACCCGCTCTTGCGAACCAGTTCATGCTCGACGGCCAGATCGAGGATGCAGCCTTCGCGGCTCGCCCCCTCACCGAAGATCAGGTCGAACTCGGCCACCCGGAAGGGCGGGCTGACCTTGTTCTTGACGACCTTGGTCTTGACGCGGTTGCCGATCTCGACGCCATCCTTCTTGAGCGTTTCGACGCGACGCACCTCGATGCGGACGCTGCTGTAGAAGCGCAGGGCCCGACCGCCCGTCGTCACCTCGGGGTTTCCGAACATGACGCCGACCTTCTCGCGCAGCTGGTTGATGAAGATGATGATGCAGTTCGACTTGCCGACCGTCGCCGTGAGCTTGCGCAGCGCCTGGCTCATGAGGCGCGCCTGGAGACCGACGTGGCTATCGCCCATGTCGCCCTCGATTTCGGCCTTGGGCACGAGGGCCGCCACCGAGTCGACCACGATGATGTCCACCGCACAGCTTTTGACGAGGGCATCGGCGATCTCGAGCGCCTGCTCCCCGGTGTCGGGCTGCGAGACGAGCAGGTTGTCGATGTCGACCCCGAGTCGGGCGGCATACTGAGGATCGAGCGCGTGTTCGGCGTCGATGAAGGCCGCGGTGCCCCCGAGCTTCTGGACCTGGGCGACGACCGTGAGGCTCACGGTCGTCTTACCACCCGATTCGGGACCGTACACCTCGACGATCCGGCCCTTGGGAAGGCCCCCCACGCCCAGGGCGATGTCCAGCGAGAGGATGCCCGTCGGGACGACCCCGACCTTCATCCGGGCGTGATCGCCGAGCTTCATGATGGAGCCCTTGCCGAACTGCTTCTCGATCCCGGCGAGCGCCATGTCGAGGGCGCGGCGCTTCTCGGCGGACTGGGAGTCGGTGTTGAGGTCAGACCGCATCGGTGGTTGTCCTTTCGTTCGAGGTGACATGGCCATGGTATCGAATGGATGTTCGATTGGCAAGGGGACTCGGCGTTCAGTCCAGATATTCCGAGACATCTCGTTCCAGCAACGCCTGCTTCAGCTTGAGCAGGGCCTTTCCCTCGATCTGCCGGACGCGCTCCCGCGTGACGCCGAAGACCGTGCCGATCTCCTCGAGCGTCTTCACGGGGGCCTGATCCAGGCCGAACCGCATCTCGAGGATCTTGCGCTCACGCTCGGTCAGCCGTTCCAGCAGGCGCCGGATCTCCTCGCGCAGCAGGAGACTCGCGACGGCGCTCGCTGGACCCGGCGATTCGCGGTCGACGATGAAGTCGCCGAGGCGGTGCTCGTCGTCCTTGCCCACCGGTGTTTCGAGCGAGATGGTATCTCGCACGGTCTTCCGGATCTCGACCAGCTTCTCGACGGGGATCTGGCTCTCGAGGGCCAGTTCTTCGTCCGAGGGCGCCCGTCCGAGCTGCTGGGTCAGCCGCTGGGTGATGGCACGCAGGCGGTTGATCGTCTCGACCAGGTGGACGGGGATCCGGATGGTCCGGGCCTTGTCGGCGA
>JBIIHZ010000194.1:0-4862 GCA_044235265.1 Candidatus Sericytochromatia bacterium | reverse complement strand
TCCCGTTCTCCGCGACCAGCAGAGGCAGCTTGTAGCGCTGGTACAGCTGCTTCGAGACCGCGTACATCCCTTCCGGATAGACGGACCAGTTCCAGTAGGACGGGACCTTCGTCAGGTCCCCGGGTGAGGTCGGGTAATAGTAGTCGAAGGCGACGTAATCGAGCGTGTTGCCCGGCATCGAGGGATCGCGACCGGCCGCGATGTCGAGCAGCCGGAGATGGTCCACGCGGCTCACCCGGGCATTCACCTGACCCGCCGTGGGCTCGGACTCCCGCCCCTTCCACACGAACGGATTGAACGAGACCATCGCATCGGGATCGACCCGGTGGAGCGCCGCATAGGCGAGGCGGTGGCCTTCCATCTGGCGGTCCTGGGAAATCCCGAACGAGAAAGGATTGATCCGGAAGGGAGGGAACTGCCCGGCCAGATACGTCAGGATCGCCAGCGTGTTGGGCTCGTTCACGGTGAGCCAGTACTTCACGTCGGCGCCGAACTCCTGGCCCGCCCACGCGGCGAACCGGGCGAATTCCTTCGGCGTGTCGGCGTGGACCCAGCCCCCCTCCTTGCCGTCGCGCGGGTGGTCGAGCCAGGCCGGGTAGGCGAAGTGCGAGAGCGTGACGAGGGGTTCGATGCCCCGCCGGCGCAGGGAGGAGAGCATGTCATGATAGCGCTGGATCGCTGCCGGATCGAATCGCCCGTGTTCGGGCTCGATGCGCGACCACTCGAGGCTCAGCCGGACGCAGGTCATGCCCATCTTCTGGGCGAGATCGAAATCTTCCTCGTACCGATTCCAGAAGTCGATGGCCTTGCCGGGCGACTCCTTGAGACGCCCTTCGCGATCCGCCACGGCCCAGTTCGAGGTCGTGTCCCCGCCCTCGACCTGGTAACCGGCCATGGACACGCCCCACAGGAAGCCGGGCGAAAAGGGCAGTTCGGCGCCGGGCACGCCCCGCGCACGGGAGAGCTGGGCTTCGCGGGTGACGGGAATGCGCTGGGTGCCGACGCTCATGAGTCCGCAGCCGGTGACGACGGACATGAGGGCGACCAGAGCCAGGGGCCATCTCGAGCGATGCATGTGGAGCCTTTCCAGATTCGCCCCGTACGGGAGCGAATCGCGCAACCTGGTGGAGCTGTTATCGGCTCGTGAACACCAGACTTGCCTGAGCTGAAGCGTATCTTAACAGCAATTTTACCTTGAACTCGGCGCGCCCGGATCAGCGTTCCGGGGCGATCGCGCGGATCACGGCATCATAAAGGCGCCGGACCCCGTCGATCTCGAGACCCTTCGGACGGGTCCAACCCCGATCCTCGAGATGCGTATGCGGCACGAGCGCCCGCGTGAACCCGAGCTTGGCCGCCTCACGCAGGCGCAGCTCGAGACCCTGGACCCCCCGGACCTCGCCGTTCAGGCCGATCTCGCCGAGGGCGACCAGACCGGGGTCCAGTGGCACGTCTCGCAGGCTGGAGGCGATCGCCAGGGCCACCCCCAGATCGCCTGCCGGTTCGTCGATGGTGAGGCCTCCGACCACGTTGACGTAAACGTCATGCTTCGAGAGGGGAAGGCCCATCCGCTTCTCGAGCACGGCCAGGATCTGCACGACCCGGTTGTGCTCGATGCCGGTCGCGGCGCGGCGGGGACTGGCCAGATTGCTGGGGCTCACGAGCGCCTGGATCTCGACGAGCAGGGGGCGCGTGCCCTCCAGGGTGGCGACGATGGCCGAACCCGTCGTCTCGAGCGTGCGCTCGGCCAGGAACAGGGCCGAGGGGTTGGTGACCTCGCCGAGGCCCGCCTGGCGCATCTCGAAGATGCCCACCTCGTGCGTGGCCCCGAAGCGGTTCTTGGCCGAGCGGACGAGCCGGTAGCTCTTGAAGCGATCGCCCTCGAAGGTGAGCACCGTATCGACCATGTGCTCGAGGACTCGCGGTCCGGCCAGCGTCCCCTCCTTGGTCACGTGACCGACGATGCACAGGCTGATGCCCTGCTCCTTGGCGAGCCGCATGAGGATACCCGTCGCGCCGCGCACCTGGGCCACCGAACCCGGCGAGGACGCCAGTTGCGGATCATGGATCGCCTGGATGGAGTCGATGACGGCCCAGTCGGGGCGCTCCTCGGCGAGCGTCGCGGCGATCACGCCGAGATCCGTCTCGGCCAGGACGTACAGGCCATCCGACTCGGCCCCCAGGCGCCGGGCCCGCATGCGGATCTGACGGGCGGACTCTTCACCCGAGACGTACAGGACCTTGCGGCCGGCATGCGCCAGATGCTGGGCGACCTGCAACAGCAGGGTGGACTTCCCGATGCCCGGGTCCCCGCCGAGCAGCACCAGCGACCCCGGCACGATCCCGCCCCCGAGCACGCGGTCGAGTTCCTCGAAACCGGTAGGGATGCGCGCCTCGGCCTCGAGATCGACCTCGCGGAGGCGCTGGACGTTCCGGGGCGCGCCGACGGCAGCCACACCCGCCTTCGCCCGCCCCACCGGAAGGGGCGCCGCAGCCGTCACGACCTCCTCGACGAGGGTGTTCCAGGCCTCGCACTCGGGACATTTGCCCATCCAGCGCGCCTGCTCGGCCCCGCATGACTGGCAGACGTAGCGGGTGCGTGGCTTCGCCAAGCGCTACCCCTTGACCCCGCCCGAGGTGAGCCCCGAGACGATGTAGCGCTGCAGGAAGAGCATGAAGACGACGACGGGCAGCGAGAGCATGATGCTCATGGCCGCGAACTGGCTCCAGGGCTTGAGGGTGGCATACTGACCGACCATGCCGTACAGCGCCATCGACAGCGTGAAGGTGCGCGGGTCCTCGAGCATGGTCCACGCGAGGATGATCTCGGTCCAGCCCGACATGAACCCGAACAGGGCCGTGACGGCCACGGCCGGCGCCGACAGGGGCAGCACGATCTGCCAGAAGGTCTGACCACGCGTGCAGCCATCGATGAGGGCGGCTTCTTCGAGGTCCTTCGGAACCGTGTCGAAGTAGCCCTTGAGGTTCCAGATGGCGAAGGGCAGCGTCCCGGCCGAGTAGGCGATCATCAGGCCGATCAGGCTGGTTCGCAGGTGCAGGGCCGAAAGCAGGACGTACAGCGGCGCCATCGCACAGACGGCCGGGAACATCTGCAGGACGATGAACAGCATCAGGCCCTGCCGGCGTCCCGGAAAGCGACACCGCGAGAAGGCATAGGCCGCCGAGGCGCCCAGCGCGATGCCGAAGACGGTGGTCCCGAGCGACGTCAGAAGCGAGTTGCCCAGGAGCTGCCAGAACGAGACGCCGTCGATGTCGGTCGGGTGCGCGATGACCTGGCGGAAGGCCTCGAGTGACAGAGCCTTCGGGATGAGGTTCAGCTCGGTGGGCCGTGCGACCGACGAGGGGTCGAGAGCCATCGAGAAGACCCACAGCACCGGGAAGACCGAGAAGATCGACACCAGGATCAGGGTCAGGTGGGTGGCCCCGACGGCCACGGGATGCGGGCGCTTCACGCGTTCTCCTCCACGGCGCGGGTCAGACGCGAGTTGACCGTCGAGATGGCGAGCAGGATGAAGAAGATCACCACCGCGAAGGCGGCGCCGACCCCGTAGAGGCCTCCATCGACCAGCTTGTAGGCCTGCGTGATCAAGATCTGAGTCTGACCGAGCGGATCGCCCTTGGTCACGAAGTAGATGACGTTGAAGTTGTTGAAGGTCCAGATGAAGCCGAGCAGGATGGCCGGGATCATCGCGGGGCGCAACATGGGCACCGTGACCGTGATGAAGCGCTGCAGGGGGTTGGCCCCGTCGAGGTCGGCCGCTTCGTACAGGTCGGACGGGATGGCCTGGAGCGCCCCCGAGGCGACCATCATCATGAACGGGAAGCCAAGCCAGATGTTCACGGTGAGGACGGCGAAGAAGGCACTCGGCATCGTGCCGAGCCAGTCGAGCGAGGTCCAGGCCGAACCGAGATCGGGCATCCAGGCGAACCTGTCGTGCCAGGTCTCGAAGGTCGCGGCCACCTGCTTCAGCAGGAGGTTGATGGCCCCCGCCTCGGGATCGAACATGTTGCGCCAGACGAGCGAGGTGACGTACGTGGGCACCGCCCACGGCAGGATGAGCAGGGCGCGGTACAGCTTCACACCCTTGAGGCCCGGCTGGTTGAGCAGCAGGGCGAGGCCCACCCCGACCGTCACGTGGAAGATCAGGTTGGCGAAGGTCCACAGGAAGTTGAAGCCCAGGACGCGTGCGAAGTCGAAGTCGAGGTAGGGCGCATGCCGGAGGATGTCGATGAAGTTCTGGAGCCCGACGAAGCGCGGCAGGTGGCCCCGGATGTGCGTCGGGTTGTAGTTGGTGAACGCCATCCAGATCCCGAACAGCAGCGGATAGACCGTGATGACGGCCATGACCAGCGCTGCGGGCGCGATGAAGGCGTAGGCGAGTCGGACCTCGGAGTTCAGGCGCTTCATGGATTTCGCACGGCCTCGATCTTGGCAGCGATGACGGACTGGGCTTCACGGATGGCGACATCGGGCGAGGCGACGTCGGTCATGACCTTCTCGATGGCCTGGTCCATGGGACCCCAGACCTCGCGCATCTCGGGCGCCGCGGGAAGGGCCGTCCCGACCTCGGCCTGTCGGGCGAAGGGCGCCAGGACGTCCGTATCGGAGAAGGCGACGTCGCGGACCACGGGCACGTGGCCCGCGACATCCATCATGAGCCGGGCCACTCCGGGCGAGATGAGGAAGCGTGCGAACTCGAGGGCCTTCTCGACGGAGGAGCGTCCCCCGTTCGGGTTGACCATCACGCACTTGATCCCGACGAAGGGCGAGGCCGGCCGCCCGGGCTCCACCTCGGGAAGCGTGGCCACCCCGAGATCCTTGCCGAGGGCTGCCTGGTAAT
>JBIIHZ010000193.1:0-4863 GCA_044235265.1 Candidatus Sericytochromatia bacterium | reverse complement strand
GGCTCCCGGTTCGCGGATTGAGTTCGAGCGTGGCCTCCTCGAGGTCCGAGAGATCGAAATGGGAGCGGAGGCCGGATACGAGGCGCTCGAGCTGGTTTGCAGACAGGACGGAAGGCGTCCCCCCGCCCAGGTAGAGAGTCCGGACCCGCAGACCGACAGGGTAAGCACGCGCTTCTTGCAGCACGGCCCCCAGATATCGATCAATCTGGGCTTCCTGACCCGCATAGCAGGCGAAGTCACAGTAGTGACAGATGCGTGAACAGAAGGGCACGTGGACATAGAGACCCACGGCGGCAGTCAGATCCTCCATGGGTTTCATGATGCCTCAGATCTGGCCGGACGGTGACTGCCGACCGGGCCTAGGGAAGCGTGGCGAGATGGTCCTTCATCCGATTGTAAAGCGATTCCGCCTGAAGCAGGCGCGCCTTTGGCGTGGCATACGCTTCGGCCGGAAGCTGACTCAGCTGCTGCTTGCTTTCGCTCAGGAGCTTCTCGATGTCCCTGAACGCAGCCTCTCTCGCGGCGCGCGGTGCCGAGGTATCCAGCCCGGACAGCCGCGACATGACGTCGACCACCTTCGCATCGGCTGCCTCGGGAGTCACGGCCCCACCGGCCACCGGGGCGGCGGCAGGTGACGGAGCAGCCTGTGCGGCGGGTGCCGGACCCGGCTGTGGAGCGGCGGCGGACGAAGGCTGCACGGGCGCAGCAGCCGGAGTTGCGGACGCACCGGGTGCCACCGTCGTGGACCGAGCCGCCGAGCCACCCTGCATGGCCGTATCGAAAGCCTCGATGAGGCGCTTGTCGGCAGGAACCCCGGGACGAGAGGCGTAACGCACCACGTCCTCGCGGATCTGCCGCTTCTGGAACTCGGGCATCGCCGCATACTGGTCTGAAGTCAAGGCCTTACCGGAAGAGGCCCACACGGGCACCCCGGAGGGATCCATCTCGATGAGTTTCCCGTTCTTGAGAGGATGTCCGAAGTTCAGCGGCTGAGTGGAATTCGGTCCACCCCAGGTCTTGCCCTCATCAGGCGGCTTGGGAGCCGGCAGAGGTGACAGGGACTGAGGCGCGCCGGACACGGCACCGGGCAAGGCCATCGAGGTCGGTCGCGAAGGCGCTTGCACCTGATTCACGGCAGCCGGCTGAGCACCCGATGCAGAGGCCTGCTGAGAGGGCGAGGCAGCCGGAGCGCCGCCCCCCGCCTGGACGTTCGAGGGAGGGAGACTGGCGGGTTGGGGAGGAGGCCCGGCGAACGCGGGAAACGGGGTGACGGAGGCGGAATTGACGGCGATACCCATGGACGCTACTCCTCGTCTCACGCGATGCAACTTCTCTCTACCTACATCAAGGAAACGCCCCGACAACTTGATGAGGTGAGGAACAAATGCTTGTTAAAAAAGTGTTTCCAAATGTCGGTAATCGGCCCAGCAACCGGTTCGCGAGCGGCGCCCGAATCGGAAATCGGGTGAACTCAAGGCTCTCCTGCCAGTCGCCGGAACACGAGAAAGTGTCTCGGGCTCCCCTCGAGGAATCGCCAGGCCTCGAAGCGGCCCTCTTGCTGGAATCCGAGCTTTCGATGGAGGGCGATCGCCGCGTGGTTCCCCTCCCAGACGAGCGCCTGGAGGCGCCTCAAACCGAGTTCCTGGAAGAGATAGGCCTGGAGCATGCCGAGCGCGTCGGTGCCGATCCCGCGCCGACGAGAGGCGGGGTCTCCCACGAGCATGCCGATGGTCGTCGACCGGTCGACCGGGTCGATGGGTCCCCACCAGACGCCCCCGAGCAGATCTCCTCCGACCTCCTCGAGAGCCAGAGTCCCCCCCTCGAAAGGATCGAGGCGGCCAGCCTGATCCACGAGCCAGTCTTCCCAGACCGCGGGGCTCCACCGGCGGGGCCGCGACCCCAGCAAGAGGCACGTCTCGGCATCCGACCACCAGGCGGACCAGGTGTCCAGGTCACCCGACTCCAGGGCACGGAGCCGGAGGTCCGGGATCACGTCGGATCCCCGGGGACGGGCTGACCGAGGGCCCGGGCCGCCTCGCGGATGATCTCGAGCGCCTCGGGATCGCGCTGGGCACTGCGCCAGGCACGGGCCAGGGCAGCGGATACCTCTTCGACGGCCCCCTCGCCGAGGGCGACGACCGCGATCTTGAGCAGGCTGGCGACATCGTGCGCGCTCGCGACGGCCCTCTGCAGGGCCGCGACGACCCGGTCGCGACGGCCTTCCATGGCGGCACGCCCGACCTTGTCGAGATGCCGGAACGTGAGCGTGGGAAGGGGAGCTCGGACGAGCTCCACCGGGAGGTGGACCGTCACTCCCCGGTAGAAGAGCGGCTCAAGGGTACGGCTCCCCTCGGGCACCTCCGCGGCTGGACGGACATCGAGCACCAGGTCGGTGGTCCGGGCTCTCTCGAGGGCGGGTCGGACGGTGGCTGGACGCGGCATGGCGGCCTCCTCTCGCACGGCTGACGCTTCATGTATACCCGGCAACATAACCGTTTCTTGATTCCTCACGAGGAATTTGACGCGAGTCCTGTTATCTTGGTGTTAATCAAGGGTAGAGAAAGGGTGAGGTTCATCACAGCATTTGCCTCCTGGAGCGCTGAACGTGGCTCGCCTCGTGCGTATCGACACACTCGACACCGGGACGGAGTTCCGGTTCGCAGAGGAGTCCCGATGGAGCGGCTTCCCCTACCGGGTGGATCCCCGGGGGGCCAAGGTGGCCGGTGTGGACCAGTTCGCCCGGGGCGAACGGCCCGTGGTGATTCTCCGGAACGACGGTCGCTACCCGAGATATGGCTCGGTCAAGGGCTGTTTTCCGGTCCGGAGCCCTGACGGGTCGATCCGTCACTGGGTGGTGAAGGCCGATACCGAGGTCCTGGTCCCCTCGTGGAAGACCCAGCTCTGGTATGGCGTGCTGACCCTCCTGGCGATCGCCGGGGCGCTCGGATCGTTCTGGTGGTTCGTGGGTCGCGCTCTGTGAAGGGGAGATCGCCTCGATGCTCGTGCGATTGATGTCCAGCTGTCTGGTGAGCCTGCTACTCTTCGGTTGCGGTCTCCAGACCACGGTCACTCCGGCCCCGAAGCCCTCCCCCTCGACCGGTCCGTACGTTCCGGGTCCGAGCGTGACCCCGGTGGGGGATCGGGTCCGTGGAACCCAGGCGCTCGAGGCCTTCCGTCAGCGGCTGCGCTCGGCGCGTTCGTTCTCGACCGAACTCGGGTCTTTCAGCGAAGGGTACTACTACGGCGGGACGAAGAGTGCCACGTTCCGGCGCGCCAGCAGCCGGAGCCGGTTCCTGTGGGCCCGGAGCTCGCGTCTGCGCGCCGAAGTCCTGGAAGCGGCAAACCCGATTCTTCGCGACGCGATCATGGTGACGGAGGACGGTCGCAACCTGAAGGTGAAGGCCAGCGGACTGCTCTCGCTCGTCCCCATCCGCATGGACGATACCGATCCGCGGCTGGCCACGAACCGGAACTTCTCCTTCCGGGACAACATTCCGTTCCGGCACATGGAACGACTGTCGGGTACCCAGGCGCGATGGAGCCTGCTCGGAAGCCAGGGTTCCGGTGAATCCGAACGGCTCATGATCGCCGTGGACGGGGTACCCCGCCTCGATCCGGAGATCACCCGTGAGGTCCTCGTCCTCGACGGCCTCACGTTCGGCCCGGTGCAGCATCAGATGTTCGTGAACGGGCGATGTGTCGTCTCGAACACGTTCCGGGACTTCCGCTGGGATCCCTCCGTTTCGGACACGTCTTTCCGCCTGTGAATCCCGCTCCGGGTTCACCGGACGGCCCACTGGCCCGCGAGAAGATCTTGAAACGCGGGTATGGTGCGGTATACGGGCGTGAATGCCCCGGCGTCCCCCGGGCGTGCCCCTTCAACCCACGTACGATCAGGAGTCTCGCATGTCCTCGCCCCTGTTCCTGCATCCACGTCTGATCGAAGCCCCCACCGAATGCCGGGAGGTGTACGACCGGGCGAATGATTCCCAGAAGGCCACGATCCATGGCTTTCTGGATGCCGTCGACCAGATGATGGAAGCTGCCGAACGGGTTCATCGGTCTTTCTCGGACCTCGTATGCACGATGGATTCGTCAGACCTCGAGGACATCCGGGTGGGGACGGACGGCGTGACGCTCGCTCTGAGCGAACTCGAAAGCGCCAAGACAGTCTGGATCTCGGCCGTCGAAAACATGAAAGCCTTGCCCGAAGACCTGAAAGACGCCTTCGCAGGTTTTCTCGGCGGCGTCCAGGAAGCGGTGAGGAGCATCCAGATCCAGGGCTGACGGCGGCAAGATCCGGTCAATTCCCCTCGACAACCGAGGGTGTCAGTCAAGGCCGACGGAGGTCAAGTCATGGTGCAGGGAATCCAGGGTGGGCCGGGGGGAGACAGGTCTCCTTCCCGCAAGCGACGCAACCAGGCCGAGCCTGAGACGGTAGGCAAACCCGCGGCGGGCGGGCGGGTTCCCTCCCCTCCGACCCCGGCACCGGTGAACGGCCAGGTTCCGGCAGCTCCGGTGAATCCTCCCGCGCCCCCACAGGATCGCTTCCGATACTCGACAGAGGTCAAGATGGCCTTCCTGACCAGTCTGCAGCAGCAGGGAGTGGTCAGCGAGAATACCGTTCGGTTCCTCGCCGGGAAAAATGTGGCGGCCGAGACGCTCCGGATGATCGAACTCGTCGCCCGCGAAAAGGGCTCTGCCCACCTCGACCAGGCCTTCACGAAGGGGGGGATTGCCGCCCTCGATGTCGACTTCGCGAAGTATCGGGTTCTTCCACCCGACGAGTTCAAGCGGCTGATGAACATCCCGGGCTTGCTGCGAGCCGGACAGCCCGCCGCTCCGGTCACGCCCGTATCCGAA
>JBIIHZ010000009.1:0-15239 GCA_044235265.1 Candidatus Sericytochromatia bacterium | reverse complement strand
GTCATCCGAGAACGACGTGAGATCCGACTTCGATCCATACCTGACGGTGTAGGTCCCACCTGACAGGTGCTTTGGACCATCGATGAAGGCGGTGTAGACCGGAGTTCCCGCCGAATCGGCATCGCTGGTTCCGGCAAGACCGGGCAGGAGGTTGACACTCACGAGGAAGCCGGCGGGCGCACCGCTGGCGGTCCAGGTGAGGGTCGGCTGCGTCTCGGCGGAAACGGTCAGGGCCTGAGTGCCCGCGGGAAGGGGAGCCGTGAGCGTCGGCGCCTGCAACGTGGCGACATCGACGGTCGTGATCGTGCGCGTCTTGTCACCGCTTCCGAACTTGGCCACGTAGGTATACGTCTGACCCGGTTGCACCGTGGAATCGGTCACGGTCGGCCCGCTCAGGTTGAAATCGCTCTTGGGAGCCCCTCCTCCCCCCGTACGCTGGAGCGAGGTGGGTGCGCCCCCCCACACGAGAATGGCCGTGGAGACGGCCCCCGCCCCCATCGTGTCCGCGAGGGTGACGCTGCGCGCCAGGAAAGGCGTGATGCCTCCGGATGTGAGCGACTGAGCCTTGGAAATGGCCAAGCAACCGGACAGCGTCGCGGCCACGAGAGCGAGAGGTACAAGCTTGCGCACGGTGATTGGTCCTCCTGCTGGAACGAACTCCGAACAACGGCGGCATCGGCAAATCACCCATGCCCGGGTGGCCATGCTTATACACCTTGACCGATGAAAAGTCGCCATGGACAACCCGTGAACGGGATTGGTACGATGCGGGCGCATCCGGGCTGGCCCCGGACCGATTCCCGATGCGCTGCACCACGCCGGAGGTCTCCGTGAGCACCGTTTCCCCAGGACTCCTCGACTCCATCGAATCGACCCTCATCTCGGCCGAGCAGATCCGGGACCGGGTCGCCGAACTGGGCCGCCAGATCACGCAGGACTACCACGGCAAGGACCTGCTCGTGATCGGAGTGCTCAAGGGTGTCGCGATCTTCTTCGGAGACATCCTGCGTCAGATCGAGATCCCGTGCGACATCGACCTCATGGCCATCTCGAGCTATGGCGCTTCGACGCGTTCGAGCGGGGTGGTCCGCATCCTGAAGGACCTCGAGGAGACCATCACCGGGCGGCACGTGCTGGTGGTCGAGGACATCATCGACACGGGACTCACGCTCAGCTACCTCATCCGGATGCTCAAGGAGCGGCGCCCGGCCTCGGTCGAGGTATGCACGCTGCTCGACAAACCGGCCCGCCGGCTCGTCGACACCCAGGCGAAGTACGTGGGGTTCACCATCCCGGACAAGTTCGTCGTCGGGTACGGCATGGACTACAACCAGAAGTTCCGTAACGTGCCGTTCCTCGGAATCCTCAAACCCGAGGTGTACGCCAAGTGATCCCCCGGCCGGGATCTGCCCCTCCGGTCACGCGCATGTTATAGTGAATCTGGAAAGGCACTGGACGGTTCACCGTCACGTACCGAGAGAGAGGGCCTTGGCCCCCTCTCTCGTATCGCTATCAGGGGGGGGACCGTGTCCCGCATCGCCGACACCGTCAAGGAACTCTGCACGCCGATCGCGGCCGAACTCGGCCTCGAGCTGGTCGAGGTGGAGTACGTCCGCGAAGGTGCCCGGTGGGTGCTGCGCGTGACCATCGACTCGGAGAGCGGCATCTCGCATGCCGAGTGCGAATCCGTGAGCCGGAAGCTCGATGAGGCCCTCGACCGGGCCGACCCGATCCCCGGTGCCTACGATCTCGAGGTGACCTCGCCGGGGGCAGAACGCCCGCTGCGCACGGACCGGGACTTCGACCGGTTCCAGGGCCGCCTCGTCCTCGTGAAGACCTTTGCGCCCGTCAAGGGCAAGAAGGAGTGGACGGGACACCTGATCGACCGCGTCGAAGGCGTGGTGCGGATCCGGGCGGGCGAGAAGGAGCTGTCCTTCACCCCCGACCAGGTGTCGCTCGTGAGATTGACCGTCGATTTCCGTCGCCACGGTCTCGACGACCAGAGGGAGCTTCAGCAGGATGAAGATTGACAAGGAACTCTTCAAGCAGATGCAGCGCGAGCGGGGGGTGACCACCGAGGTGCTGCAGGAAGCTCTGGAGGCGGGGATGCTCTCGGCGTACAAGAAGACGTCGAATCCCAGACCCAACACCATCGCGCGGCTCGATCTCGAGACGGGTGAGTTTCACATCCTCGACCTCCGCGAGGTCGTCGAGGAAGTCGAGGATCCCGACAGCCAGATGCCGCTGTCGGAGGCCAAGGAGCTTCTCGACGAAGCCGAGGTCGGTCAGGTGCTGGAGATCGACGTCACGCCGGACCCCAGCGAACTGGGCCGCCTCGCCGCCCAGATGATGAAACAGGTGCTCAACCAGCGCCTGCGCGAGGCCGAACGCAAGAGCGTCCTCGACCAGTTCAAGGGCAAGGAAGGCGAGACGATCATCGGCACCGTGCAGCGGGCCGAGGGACGTAACGTCATCGTCAACTTCGGCAAGGTCGAGGGCATCGTCCCCGGTTCCGAGCAGGTGCCCGGTGAGCAGTTCCGCCCCGGTGACCGTATCAAGGTTTTCCTGATCGAAGTCCGTGAGACAACCCGCGGCATGCAGCTACTGGTGAGCCGTGCCCATCCCGGGCTCGTGCGGGAACTCTTCGAACTCGAGATTCCCGAGATCATGGATGGCACCGTCACCATCGAAGCGATCGCCCGCGAAGCCGGCTTCCGGACCAAGATCGCCGTCCGGTCGCGCGACGGCTCGGTCGACCCCGTCGGAGCCTGCGTGGGCGCCCGCGGCGGCCGCATCCAGGGCATCGTGAGTGAACTGCGCAACGAGAAGATCGACATCATCCGCTGGTCGGAGGATCCGACGACCTTCATCGCGAACTCGCTCTCACCGGCCAAGGTCGTCTCGGTCAGCGTGTCCGGCCTCGAACGGACCGCCCGTGTCGTGGTGCCGGACAACATGCTCTCACTCGCGATCGGTCGCGAAGGCCAGAACGTGCGGCTCGCCGCCCGTCTCACCGGCTACAAGATCGACATCAAGAGCGAGAGCCAGCAGCGCGAGCTCAACGCCCAGGCCCTCGAGGTCGCGATGGGTGAGATCGAGCAGCGCGGTCTCGCCCACGAGGGTGAGGAAATTGAGCCCGCCACCGCGGACGTTCAGGCCTGAACGTCGCGGTGAGTGAGCAAGCAGGGGGGCCCCTGAGACGCTGCGTCAGTTGTCGCCAGATGGTATCAAGGATAGAATTGATCCGACTGGTACGCCAGCTGAACGGTGAAGTGGTCCTGGATCCGACGTGTCGGATCCAGGGGCGAGGTGCCTACGTCCATCGGGACCCCTCCTGCGTGTCGAGCGCGATCCAGCGCAAGCTGCTGGATCGAGCCCTGAAACGGGCCGTGCCGGGTGCGGTCGTCGAGCACCTGCTCCCATGGGGCAAGAAGCCCTGATCCGGAGCGCGACGACCGGGATGGCTGGCTAGGAGGATACATGACAGCGAAGCGGGTACACGAATTGGCCAAGGAGCTCAACCTCCAGCCGAAGGAGATGGTCACTCTTCTCCATGACCTGGGATTCCACGAGGTCAAAAACAACTTCAATACCGTGACGCCTGCCATGGAAAAGGCCGCGGCCGAGAAGGTACTGGGCACGAGCAAACCTGCTGCCCCGGCAAAGCCTCGCGTGGCCATCCATCGTCCGGCGCCTCCCCCCCGTCCGGCAGAGCCCACACCTGCGCCCACCGAGTCGGCTCCGGCACCTGCCGCGCCAGCGCCAGCACCGGCAGCCACCGCGGCCGCAACCGGTCCCGGTATGCCCGGAACCCCGCCTGCGCCACCGGCTCCGCCCGCACCGCCGCTTCGCCCTGCCCAGATCGCGGCGCAGTCGCATCGCAGCGCCCCTCAGCACCGGGCAGCTCCATCACATCCCCCGCGCCAGGCATCGTCGCACCAGGCCCCCGGCCGGCCATCGATTGCCCCCCCTCTGCCACCGGCGTCTTACGAGCGTGGCCCCGTGCCACAGTACCGCTCGCCGCGTCCCCCGCAGAGCTCGGCACCGGCAGCGCCCTCGGCTCCGTCTGCACCTCCTTCGGCTCCCGCCGCAGGTCCCGGTCCCGGCCTGGCGCGCCCCCCGGCTCCCGGCGCACCCGCACGCCCCCGTGCACCGATGCCGGCGCGTCCCGGCATGGGCGGCCCCGGGCGGCCGCCTGCCCCTCAGGGTGGCGCCCCGGGTGCAGCAGCCGCTCAGCCTGGCTCGGCAGGACCGCGCCCCGGTCATGGGGGGAACGGTCGTCGTGAAGCCTGGAAAGACAAGGAGCGGGAGAACACCCAGAAGCTCCTCATCGACGGCGGAAAGCGCGGCAAGCGCGGACGGCCGCGCCGGCGCGAGGACGAGGAACCCGTGAACGAGGCTCTCGCCACCAAGCACATCAAGCTCTCCGGCTCGATCACGGTCAAGGATTTGGCCGACACGAGGGGCGTGCGCGAGACCGAGATCATCAAGCGACTCTTCATGAAGGGCATCATGGCGACGATCAACCAGTCGCTGGAGCTCGAGACGGCCGAGATGATCGCGACGGAACTCGAATACACCGTCGAGCTGGTGAACCCCAACGACGAAGAAGTCGCCGTCGAGGCCGAGACCGAGAATCCCGCGGACCTGCGCTCACGCCCGCCGGTCGTGACCATCATGGGTCACGTCGACCACGGGAAAACCTCGCTGCTCGATGCCATCCGCAAGACCAACGTCACGGCGGGTGAAGCCGGCGGCATCACGCAGCACATCGGCGCCTATCAGGTCAAGATCAATGACCAGTGGATCACCTTCCTCGATACGCCGGGTCACGAAGCCTTCACGGCGATGCGTGCCCGCGGCGCCAAGGCGACGGACGTGGCCATCCTGGTGGTGGCGGCCGACGATGGCGTGAAGCCCCAGACGATCGAGGCCATCAGCCACGCCAAGGAAGCCGGCGTCCAGATCATGGTCGCCATCAACAAGATCGACAAACCGGGCGCGAATCCCGACCAGGTGAAGCAGCAGCTCACCGAATTCGGCCTGGTTCCCGAAGAGTGGGGCGGCCAGACGGTCATGTGCCCGGTCTCGGCCAAGCAGAAGCTCGGTCTTGACAACCTCCTCGAAATGATCCTGCTCGTCTCCGAGGTGCTCGAACTCAAGGCCAACCCCAAGCGTCAGGCCAAGGGACTCATCATCGAGGCCCAGCTTGACAAGGGCATGGGTCCGGTCGCGACGGTACTCGTTCAGAGCGGGACCCTCCGCGTCGGGGATAACTTCGTGGTCGGGGCGATCGCCGGCAAGGTCCGTGCGCTCATCAACGACCACGGCCGTCGGGTCAAGGAAGCCGCCCCTGCGATGCCTGTCGAGGTGCTCGGCATGCCGGCCGTCCCGACCGCCGGTGACCTGTTCACCGTGGTCGACGACGAGAAGACCGCCAAGAGCATCGCCGCTCAACGTGCGGACTACGAGCGGACTCAGCGTCTCCAGACGCAGCGTCACATCTCGCTCACCGACGTCTACAGCCGGATCCAGGAAGGCAAGATCAAGGACCTCAAGGTCATCCTGAAGTCCGACGTGAAGGGTTCCGCCGAGGCGCTCGAAAGTTCGCTTTCCAAGATCACGGCCAAGGATGGCGACATCCAGATCCGGATCATTCACTCGGGTACGGGTGATGTCTCGGAAGCCGACGTCATGCTCGCTGCCGCCTCGGACGCCATCGTCATCGCCTTCAACGTGAAGGCAGACGATCGTGCCCGCAGCCGCGCCAGCGTCGATGGCGTGGACATCCGCGAGTACAACATCATCTACAAGATTCTCGAGGACATGGAAGCCGCCCTGAAGGGCATGCTCGAGCCGGAATACGAGGAGGTCTTCCTCGGACGCGCCGAGATTCTGCAGACCTTCAAGATCGGCAAGACCGAGATGATCGCCGGCTGTCAGGTCCGCGAGGGCAAGGCCATCCGCAATGCGATCGCCAAGATCGTCCGCGGCGGCAAGGAAGTCTACAAGGGCAAGCTCTCGGGTCTCAAGCGCTTCAAGGACGACGTCAAGGAAGTGGCCACGGGTTACGAGTGCGGCATGTCGTTCGACGACTACAACACGCTCGAGGTGGGTGACATGATCGAGCTGTACCAGTTGCAGGCCAAGGCCTGACGACGGCTCGGATGGGGAGACGAGCATGAGCCAGGCCCGCGCGGGTCGTGTCGGAGAGGCCATCAAAGAGGTGGTTTCCGAGACCGTCAGACGCCTCAAGGACAGCCGGATCACGGCCCTCGTCTCCGTCACGGACGTCGAGGTTTCCCGGGATCTGCGTCACGCCAAGGTTTTCGTCTCGCTTTATGGCGAGGAGGAAGACGTGACGCAGACCCTGGAAGGTCTGCAGTCCGCTATCAAGTTCATCCGAGGCGAGGTGGCCCGCACGCTTCAGTTGCGGACCGCCCCGACCCTGCAGATCGTCCAGGATCCCTCGCTCGCCCATGGCGCGCACATCCATTCGCTGCTCTCTCAGCTGAAGCAGGAGCGCGAAGAACCCGAAGCTCCCGCTGCGGGCGATGATGCATGAGTGACCTCGACGTGAAGGGTCTCGAGATCCTGCGCTCGGAGAGCCCTCGTCGCTGGGTCGTCGCTTCCCACATGAATCCAGACGGCGACACCCTCGGCTCGGCGATCGCCATGAAGGTCCTCCTCCGGAATCTCGGACACGAGGTCCTTCACGTGTGCCCCGATCCTGTCCCGCGCTCCCTGGCCTTCCTGCCGGGCGCCGACGAGGTCGTCCAGACGATTCCCGAAGACTGGCAACGTGCAGCCGGGGTCGTGACGCTCGATGCGGCTGACCTCGGCCGGTTCGGCCCCCTGAGTGCCCAGCTCGGTGCGATGCATCCGCTGGTCGATGTCGATCACCACATCTCGAACCCGCTCTTCGGGGACGTCAACGTGGTCCTGACGGATGCGGCGGCGACCGGCGAGGTCGTGTACCGACTGTTTCGCCACTTCGAGGTTCCCGTCGATGCCGAGGCGGCACACGGGATGTACGTGGCCCTCGTGACGGACACCGGTCGCTTCGCCTACGAGGCCACCCATGTCGGATCGCACGAGATGGCGGCCGAACTCCTGCGAGCGGGCGTGCAACCCGGCCACGTCTACCGCATGCTCTACGAGAGGGTGGAACTGGCGGAGGTCCGCATCCGGGGGCTGGCCATGCAGGGCATGCAGCTGAGCCCGTGCGGACGCGTGGCCTGGACCACCATCTCGCAGGACATGCTCGCGGGAGTTGGCGCGCGCGAAGAGCAAACCGAGGGACTCGTCGAGACGCTGCGCACGATCGAGGGCGTCGAGGTCTCCATCATGGTGCGCGAGACTGCCCGTGGCACCCTCAAGGCCAGCCTGCGCTCGAAGCAGTTCGTCGACGTGGCCGCACTCGCGGCACGTTTCCAGGGCGGGGGACATCGTCGGGCTGCAGGCTGCACCCTGACGGGCAACCTCGAGCAGGCGGCCGGACGCCTCGTCATGGCTGCGCTGGAAGCCCTCTCGGCTCTCGAACCCCTCCGTGCCTGACGGTTTCCTGTCGATCCTGAAGCCCCCCGGCATGACCAGCCATGACGTGGTCGCCTTCCTCCGTCGGAAGCTGGGCACGCGCCGGATCGGGCATGCCGGTACCCTCGATCCTCCCGCGTGTGGTGTGCTGCCCGTGGCCGTGGGGCGGGCGACCCGGCTCATTCCGTACCTGGCCGCAGACAAGGAGTACGTGGCCGAGATCGTTTTCGGCCGCTCGACCTCGACGGGGGATGCCGAGGGAGTGGTGCGGGAGTCCCGTGACGTCTCGGTGTCGCGCGAGACGCTCGAGGCCGTGCTGCCACACTTTCTGGGGGAGATCCCGCAGAAGGTCCCGATGGTCTCGGCCGTGCACGTGGGCGGCAAGCGGCTCCACGAGCTGGCCCGGGAAGGGATCGAGATCATCGATCGCCCCGTCCGGACCGTCACGATCCATGACCTCGACCTGCAGCGGTTCACGCCGGGCCCACAGCCTCTCGCCCTCCTGCGCGTCGCCTGCTCGCCCGGAACCTACATCCGGACCCTGGCCGAGGACCTGGGCGAGGCGCTCGGGGTTCCCGCCTCGCTGACGTACCTGCTGCGGACCCGCTCATCCGGGATCGGGGTCGAGGCCAGCGTGAGACTGGAAGACGAACCCATCTGGCTGAGCTGGGACGAGACCCTCGGACATCTCGACGTCCACGAGGCCACGGACGACGAGTTCCGCGCCGTCGGTCATGGCAAGGCCCTCGAGGCGCGCCAGGGGCGACCGGAAGGCTCGCTGGTCAGGATCCAGCAAGGCACCCGCATGCTGGCCATCGCCGAACAGCACGGCATGGCGCTGCGGATGCGCACGGTGCTGCTCACCGGCGACGACTGATCCCGGTCAAACTCCGGACGCTCCTCAGACGATGAGCGCCCGCAACTTGACGGAGTTCTCGATGACGAAATGCTGGCGATCGACCGTGAGGAGCTGACGCTCCTGGTACTCGGTCATGATGCGCGTGAAGGTTTCCCGGCTGGTACCCGTGATGTTGGCCATCTCCTGCCGGGTCATCCGCGTCGTGAAGCGCGGCTTCCCCTCGGGGGTCCGTTCTCCCGACTCGTCGGCCAGGTGCAGCATCAGCCGGGCCACGCGGCCCGGGGCAGACAGGAAAGCCAGGCTCTCCACGTGGGCATCCGTGGCCCGCAGCCGGCGGGTGAGGACCACCAGCAGCTTGAGCACGATGTCCGGCACCTCCCGGAGCAGCTTGCCGAAATCTTCCCTGGGCAGGGTCAGGACCTCGCTGTCCTCGACGGCCACGGCGCTCGCGCTGCGCGGCTTCCCGTCGATCAGGGACATTTCCCCGAGCAGGTCCTGGGGCCCGAGGATCCCGAGTATGTGCTCGCGGCCATCCCCCGAGTTGATGACGATCTTGATCTTGCCCCGGATGACGACGTAGCAGGCATTCCCGGGATCCTCTTCGTAAAACAGGATCGAACCCTTGGGAACGGGACGCTTGCGGCAGATGGCGGCCACTGCCTCGAGTTCACTGGCCTCCAGGTCGGCGAAGAGGTGGGTGGTGCCGAGAAAGGTCGCGACGGATGACGGCATGTCAGGTTCCCCGCCGCAGAGAGCTCCGCGGATCGTAGTGATGCAAGGTATCGAGGCGCTTCCAGAGCGCCAGGGCGGTGTCGTCGTAGTCTTGCGGCAGGACGATCACGGCTCGCATGTACAGGTCCCCCGCGCCGTCCTCGCCGGGACGCGGAAGTCCCTTGCCCCGCAGACGGAACGTCCGACCGGTCTGGGTTCGCGGCGGCACCTTGAGCTTCACCGCCCCCGAGAGCGTGGGAACCTCGATCTCGGCACCTTCGATCGCCTCGAGGAAACTGATGGGCAGGTCGATGCGCAGATCGGCCTCGGAGCGCTCGAAGAGCGCGTGCTCGAGCACCTCGACGCGGACCAGCAGATCCCCGGCCCGGACGGTGGCTCCGTCCGCGATGCCGGCCGGAATCTTGACCCGGATTCGCTTGCCGGTCCGGGGATGGGTCACCTCGCGACTCGTGCCGGCGTGAACCTCTTCGAGGGTGAGTTGCAGGAGGGGCGGCTCGTCGGCGGTCGCGGTGGCGCGGCCTCGGGCTCCGGTGTCGGCGCCGGAAGCCTGTCGCGGCGTGGAGCCGAAGGTCCCCTCGAGGATATCCTCGAAGATGCCGCCCGCAAAACCCCCGAGGCCTCCGAATGAGCCTTCCTGACCGAAGGGGCTCCAGCGCGTGCTGCGAGAGAACGGCCACCCCCCTGGCGACGCGGCACCGCCGGCGCCCCCGCGTGCCGAACGGGTCTGACGCATCGCGTCGTACTCGGCACGGCTGCGGGGATCGCTCAGGGTCTCGTAGGCGGCCGTGATTTCCTTGAAGCGTGCCTCGGCAGCTTCCTTTTCGGCCCCCTGGACACGATCCGGGTGCGTTTCGCGAGCGAGCTTGCGGTACGCCTTCTTGAGGGTGTCGTCGCTGGCGCCGGGCTCGACACCGAGCAACTGATAGAGGTCGCGTGAGGACATGAAGGGAATCACCCGGTCAGGAGGGAAGGTTGCCTGGACGACCCTGGGTAAAAGAAAACCGGACCCCCGACCGACGCGCGCAGGCTTGGCCACGGCGCCCGCGCCATCCGCTTACCGCTGCTCCCTTCCGGGCCTGACGGGGTTCACGGGGCCACGTCGCGTGGGACCCACGCACGCCAGCCGGAGATCCGGGCCACGATCATACCAGAATCACGGGCGCGTGTCCTGGCTCCCGGATCGTCGTGAGGGCTATAATACGCGGATGCAGGTCATCACCCGGAGGCATCGCATGAACCGCGTTCCCGCCATCGTCCTGGCCAGCACGCTGACCGTCCTGGCCAGCCTGGCCATCCCGTCCCCCTCCCCTGCGGCCCGCAGCTTCGGTCCCGACTCCATCGCGGACCTGGCCGAGAAGGCCGCCCCGGCCGTGGTCAACATCGACACCGTGACGCGTCGTCAAGGCGCGATGACCGAGTTCGATCCGTTCTTCGAGTTCTTCGGCATTCCTGGCAACACCCCGCCCCGACGACCGAGCGAGCAGCGCGGTGTGGGCTCCGGCTTCGTGCTCGACGCCAGCGGGCTGGTCGTCACGAACCACCACGTCATCACCGGGTCCTCGGGGATCAAGGTGACGTTGCAGGATGGCCGGAGCTTCGAGGCGAAGGTGGTCGGCCAGGATCCCTCCTCGGACCTGGCCCTCCTGAAGATCAAGGCCTCGGGACTGCCGACGCTCCGGCTCGCCGAGGCGGGACGTGTCCGCGTCGGGGAATGGGTCGTGGCCATCGGCAGTCCTCTGGGGCTCTCGACCACGGTCACGGCCGGAATCGTCAGCGCCCTCAACCGGGACGTGGCGATCAACGAACGGGTGGCCTTCATCCAGACCGATGCGCCGATCAACCCGGGGAACTCGGGGGGCCCGCTTCTCAACCTCGAGGGGGAAGTCATCGGGGTCAACACGGCGATCGCCGCCCGGGCCCAGGGCATCGGATTCGCCATCCCCGTCGAGACCGTCCAGACCGTCACGCAGCAGCTCCGGACGACCGGTCGCGTCGAACGCCCCTGGCTCGGGGTCATGATCGAGCAACTCACCCCGGAGCGGGCCCGGCAGCTGTTCGTCAAGACGGACCCGGGCGTCCTGGTCCGCGAGGTCTCGGAAGACAGTCCGGCCGGCAAGGCCGGGGTGCTGGACGGGGACGTCATCCTGCAACTCGACGGGAAGCCCGTGCAGACGCCCTCGCAGCTGATCCAGGCCGTGGCCCGGCGTCGCGTGAAGGACGTCGTGCGGTTGCTCGTCAGTCGCGAAGGCCAGCGCAAGGAATTCAGCGTCACCCTGGGTGCCGCCCCCGCACCGCGCCCGGAGCCCCGGGAAGGTGCCGCCGATGAGCCCGGCACCGACGGCGGCCGATGACCGAGTCTGCCAAGCCTTTCTCGGAGCGCTTCGAGGACTTCGTCTCGCGCCATCCCACCTACGAGCCCCGACCGGGCCAGGTGCGGATGGCCGAGACCATCCATGCTGCCCTCGAAGGGGGCGAGCATGCGGTCATCGAGGCCGGGACGGGCAGCGGCAAGAGCTTTGGCTATCTGATCCCCCTCCTCGAGGGCGGCGAGGGACCGTTCGTGGTCTCGACGGGCACGATCGCGCTCCAGGAGCAACTCCTCCAGAAGGACATCCCCTTCGTGCAAGAGGCCTCGGGGCGCGAATGGCACGTCGCGCTGGCCAAGGGACGGCATAATTACCTCTGCAAGCAGAAGTTCTGGGAGGCCGATCGACGGGTGGGCCCGCTCGACCCGCTCCGCGAGGAACTCGACCGGCTCAAGGCCTACCTGCCCCACTGGGACGGTGACCTCGCGACCCTGCCCTGGGTCCCCTCCGACCGTCTATGGGACGAGGTGCACTCGGACGCGGATGATTGCCTGGGAGCCCGCTGCGAATTCTACGAACAGTCGCCCCAGAAGCTGGCCCGGCAGCGGACGGCTGCGGCCGACCTCGTCGTCGCGAACCACGCACTCTACTTCGCGGATCTCGCGAGCGGCGGGGGAATCTTGCCCTCGCATCGGGCCGTCGTGTTCGACGAGGCTCATCACGTCCCGCTTGCCGCGACCCGGTCGCTCACGGCGAGCATCGGTCGGTACAGCAACACCAAGCTGCTCCAGAAGATCCGCCGACGGATCGGCATGATCCCGGATGAGGTGGCCTTCACGCTCATCGACCTGGAACATCGGCTGCTCGACTGGGTGATGCAGATCGATCGCCCGCAGGCCCGACTGTACCCGGACGCCACCTTCATCGAGATCGTCGAGGGGATCCTCGAGCAACTCCGCTTGCTCAAGCTCTGGATGGAGCGCGACCCTGCCCTCGGCGCCGGCATCGACGATCCCGAGATCGCTCGCAAGGCCCCGCTACACCGGGCGCGCCTGATGGTCCAGCTCGACAACCTCATCGCCCGCTGGGAGTTCTTCGGCCAGGAGGCCGACGCCACGGTGAACGACCGCGTCAACTGGATCGAGCAGGATCGCGGCAGAGCGGCCTTCGAGTTCAGGAGTGCGCCCATCGACGTCGCGCCGGCCCTGCACCAGATGCTGTGGACCGAGCGGTCGAGCATCCACACCTCGGCGACGCTCGCTGTCCGGGGCGACTTCGAGTACTACCGGCGCAAGATCGGGCTGGCCAAGGCCCAGGAACTCGAGCTGGCCAGCCCGTTCGATTACGAGACTCAGGCCACGCTCTACGTGCCACGGTACCTGCCGGAGCCGAACGATCCGGAGTTCACCGTGCACGCCCGGACGGCGATCCGTGAGATCCTCGAGGCCTCGCGGGGCCGCGCCTTCGTGCTCTTCACCTCGTACCGGGCGATGAACACCGCCCATGCCCAGATCGCGCCGACGCTGCCCTTCCCGGCGAAGCGCCAGGGAGAGGCCTCACGCGGCGCTCTCATCTCGTGGTTCCGAGAGACCCCGAACGCGGTGCTCTTCGCGACGAGTTCTTTCTGGGAGGGCGTGGACATCCCGGGCGAGGCGCTCAGCTGCGTGATCATCGACCGGCTCCCGTTCTCGGTACCGGACGATCCGATCGTGCAGGCGCACGTCGAGCGGTTGAAGTTGCAGGGGCGGGACTGGTTCCGGGAGTATACCCTGCCGGAAGCGATCATCCGGTTGAAGCAAGGGTTCGGGCGGCTGATCCGGACCCGGGAAGACCGTGGCCTGGTGGCGATACTCGACAACCGCCTCTTCACGAAGGGCTACGGCCAGCAGATCCTGGCGGCCCTGCCGCGCTGTCCCCGGGTGCGAGACCTGTCGCAGGTCCGCTGGTGAGGCGAGGCGACAGCCTCGACAGGTTCAGGGCGAGCTGATGAGGTCGAGACCGACGGCGATCGCATCTTGCTCTCGCGCCGTGACCTTCTGACCGTAAGCGGGCTTCCAGGCCCAGGCCACGAGATCGGCACTGCGAGCGCGGACGAATTCCGGCCACGTCTGGGTCCGGACCTCGGCCGTGACCTGATGCACGGGATCGACCATCGTCTTGAGGGGCAGGCGCTGACAGGCGGCGAAGAGGGCGATGAGCGATAGCGAGACGAACAGACGGGACATGCAGGCACTCCTCGAAAATGGGCTTCTGTCCATTCATCTGGCGTCAAGAGGCCGTTAATTCTTATGGCCGGGATAACATTTCGCCCAAGATGCGTTAACACCCGACCACCCGTGGGGAATGGTCGCACGGGGGCTCAGCTGACGCCGACCGCGATGGAGACCTGACCGACGGACTGGACCTTGAAGCTCGCGTGCACCTCGGCGTACGACAGCACGGCCAGGGTCGGGAAGTTGCGTTCCACGAGGTTCTTGACGTGCGGACGGATGACGGGGTTGGTGAGCAGGACGGGATTGGACCCCCGTCCGGTCGCCTCCTGGTGGACGGAGGCGAGGCGGGCCAGGATGAGCTGCATGATCTGCGGATTGACGGCCGCCTGGGGGCCGGTGGGACTGCTGGTGATCGAGCTCTGGACGGTGTTCTCGACCCCGGGATCGAGCGTGATGACGTCGATCGTGCGCTCTTCGCCCGCGACGGAGGCACAGATCTGGCGCGAGAGTTGCTGGCGGATCAGCTCGGTCAGCAGGAAGACGTCCTTGGTCATCTTGCCGAAGTCCGTGAGGCGCTCGAGGATGGTCGTGAGGTCGCGGATGCTGACGCCCTCGCGCAGGAGGCTCTGGAGGACCCGATGGACCTCGCTGAGGGCGAGGACCTCGGGGATGAGATCCTTGACGGTGACGGCAGCCTTCTGGCGCACGAGGTCGAGCAGGCGCTGTAGATCCTCGCGGTAGAGCAGTTCGTTGGCATGCGTCCGCACGGTGTGCTCGAGATGGGCCGTGAGCACGTTGGTCGGATCCTGGATGAGGTAGCCGAGCTGGGCGGCCCGCTGGGCCTCGGCCCCCGCGACCCACACGGCAGGCTTGCCGAAGGCAGGGTCCTGGGTGGCGAACCCGACCAGCTCCTGGCTGTTGTCGGTCGTGGCCTGGCGGATCGCGAGCATGTA
This sequence comes from Candidatus Sericytochromatia bacterium, assembly GCA_044235265.1. GTDB lineage: Bacteria > Cyanobacteriota > Sericytochromatia > S15B-MN24 > UBA4093 > JAYKJE01. The sequence goes on along the minus strand of JBIIHZ010000009.1, from coordinate 640 downwards.
GCCGACGAGCAGTTCACCGGAGGCGACGGTGTTGCCCTTGACGAGGATCTGGTAGGAGTTGGGCTCGAGGTTCAGGTTGTCCTTGAAGACGATCGGGGGCATGACGAAGCCCATGTCGAGGGCGATGTTCACACGCATGGGGATGACGCGGTCCATCAGCTCGCCACCGAGCCCCGGATCGACGAGCGGCACGAGGTCGAGCCCCAGTTCGAGCGTGAGCGGCGGCACGCCCATCATCTTCATGACGTTATCGGGGTTCTTGTAGTCCTCGTCGGCGTCGGGCTGGTAGTCATCGATGACGTCGTCGAGCGGAAGCCCGCCACCTCCGAGATCGGAAGAGGGAAGCTGGGGCATCATCTGGCGCCGGAGGTGGACGAAGGCCGCACCGCCGAGCAACAGACCGATCGGGATGAAGAACTGCTTCGGGAAGCCGGGGACGAACGCCACGAGGAACGAGACGGCCCCGGCAATGCCCAGGGACTTGGGATTGGTGAAGACCTGGTTCTTGAGGTCAGCCGCGAGGTTCTGGTCCGAGGAGGCTCGCGAGGAGACGAGACCGGCCGAGATGGAGATGAGGATACCGGGAATGAGCCCCACGAGGCCGTCGCCGACGGTGAGGATCGCGTACTTGGACAGCGCC